>NZ_CP009831.1:2100000-2344193 GCF_000959525.1 Burkholderia multivorans ATCC BAA-247 | reverse complement strand
TCGTGCGCCGTGCGCGCCCGCGGCGACCGACGACGCGCGAATCGACGAGAGACGAGCGGACATCGGCGATCCCGTTACGCGAGCGTGTCGGACAGACGCCGATGCAGCGTCGTGACGGCGAGCGGCAGCCGCGGGCCGAAGCCGAGCAGCAGCAGCGCGTCGAGCGACACGATGCGCTGCGCGCGACCGGCCGGCGTCGCGGCGAAGCCGGGCGCACCCAGCAGCGCCGCGCGCCCGCCGACCGCGGCGAGCCCTTCGTCGGAGATCAGCACGACGTCGGGCGCGGCGGCGGCCAGCGCCTCGCTCGTCAGCGGCTTGTAGTGATCGAAGCCCTGCATCGCATTGCGCGCGCCCGCGTAGCGGATCATCGCGTCGGCCGCCGTGCGCCGGCCGGCGACGAGCGCCTGGTTGCCGGTGTGATTGAGCACGAACAGCACGCGCGGCGGCTGCGCGCCGCCCGGCACGTGCGCGGCGACGGTAGCGCGCGCGGCCTGCCAGTCGCGGTCGAACTGCCGCAGCAGCGCGACGCCGGCATCGCGCATGTCGAGCGCCTGCGCGATGCCGGCGATCTTCGCGCGTACCGATTCGGCATTGTGACGCTCGTCGAAGGTCTGCACCGCGACGCCTGCGCGCGCGACTTGCGCGATCGCGGCCGGCGGACCGGCTTCCGCCGATGCGAGCACGAGATCGGGCCGCAACGACAGCAAACCTTCGGCCGACAGCGCGCGCTGATAGCCGACCTTCGGCAAGCGCTTCGCGGCCTCCGGATACGTGCACGTGGTGTCCGCGCCGACGAGCCGGTAGCCGCGCGCGTGCTCGCCGCCGAGTGCGAAGGCCGTTTCCGCCAGCGCGCCGCCGATCACGACGACGCGCTTCGGCGCGGACTGGACGGCCGCGATCGCGCGCGCGGGCACCGTCGCCGCGAGCGCACTGGCGGCCGCGCCCGCCAGCACCGCGCGGCGGCGCGGATCGAACGTGCGCGCGCTCATCGTGCGTCCCCGCGCGCGGCGGGCGCGAGCGACGCGACGAGCGCGCGCCAGTCGTCGCGCTCCGGCTGCCCCGGCTTGCGTTCGCCGAACAGCAGCGCGACGTGCTCGCCGTTGCGGTCGAACAGTTCGACCGAGGTGACGATGCCGTCGCTCGTCGGCTTCTTCACGACCCACGCGGTCGCGATCATGTCCTCGCGCACGTGCAGGTTGAAGCCCGGATCGAGCACGTTGATCCATGCGCCGACTTCGCGCACGTTCGCGATGGGCCCCGTATGGATCTGGATCATCCCCGCGTTGCCGACGAACACCATGATCGGCTGGCCGCTCTGCGCCGCGCGTTCGAGCACGTGACGCAACGCGCGTGCGGCATCGAGCGGATACGCGTGCTGCGGATCGGCAAGACGCAACGCCTGCAGGCGGCTCACGCCGAAACGCTGCGTGATGCCGAAGAACTGGTGCGTGTCCGTCATCGCGTCCCACGCGGCGCGAAAGCCGACGACGTCGATCGCGCTGTCCGCACGCTCGGTTTTTTTCGGCGCGGCCGGCGCGACGTCGAGGCCCGGTTGCTGGGAGGCCGCGCGCCAGCGCGCGACGAACTCATCGTATTCGGCGTGATCGCTGTGCGCGCGCAGATAGACCTTGTGGATCGCATGGCCCTGCGCGTCGAAGAACTGCAGGCTCTTCAGCGGGCCGTGCGGCGTGTCGTCGCGCACCGCGAAC
This sequence comes from Burkholderia multivorans ATCC BAA-247, assembly GCF_000959525.1. Taxonomy (NCBI): domain Bacteria; kingdom Pseudomonadati; phylum Pseudomonadota; class Betaproteobacteria; order Burkholderiales; family Burkholderiaceae; genus Burkholderia; species Burkholderia multivorans. The sequence goes on along the minus strand of NZ_CP009831.1, from coordinate 2,342,484 downwards.
GCGGACGCCCACTGCCGATAGAAGATGCGCAGATCGATGTCGCCGAGTGCGAGACCGACGGGGCCGTCGTGGCTCATCTGCGCGTACGCGCCGTCCTTCTCGTGCACGGCCGCGTCGTTGCGCGTGAGCGCCATCACGCGGCCGAGACGCGGCATTTCCTCGAACAGCTCGGGAAAGCGCGCATCGAGCCGCACCACGTGCTCGCCGACGAATGCGGCGAGCGCTTCGCCTTCGCTGACGCCGAGCGCCTGCGCGACGTCGCGGTTGCGCAGCCGGCGCTCGCGCTTGAGCTTCACGAATGCGTCGCGCAGCGAGGTGGACGTGCGCACGGACGGCGCGGAAACGGGGGATTGCATCATGTCGGACTCCTTGACGGACGGTGGGACGCGCGTGCAGCCGGCGCGCATCAGAAATCGACCTTCATGCTGACTGCGACGGTACGGCCGGGCGACGTATAGGCGTCGAGCACCGGCGAATCGGCGGCGATGCCGCGCACGTCGGACCAGTTCCAGTACTTGCGGTCGAACAGGTTCCGGATGCCGACCGTCGCGCTCACGTGCTTGTTGAAGCGATAGCCGCCGCGCAGGTCGACGACGAACGACGAAGGCGGCGCGAAGCACGCGCGCTTCGAACAGTCGGACCGGTCGATGTCCTTGTCGCGCTTCGCGGCCTGGAACAGCAGATCGGTCTGCACGAACCAGCGTTCGGTCGGTTCATAGCGCACGCCGAACACGGCGGAAAACGGATTCACGGTGTTGAGCGGCTGGCTGGCGGCGCCGTTGTTTTGTGTCGAGCCGCGCGTCAGCGCGAGCGCGGTGCGCAGCGTGATGCCGTTCGGCATCGCCCAGTCTGCGCGGCCTTCGATGCCGTGAACGCGCGCATCGGCGAAGTTCACGTACTGGAACACGAACGGATCGGTCGGCCGGCCGCTGCCGGCGATCGTCGTGCGCGCGATGAAGTTGCGGTAGCGGCCGGTGAACGCGGCCGCGCTGTAGCGAATCGTGCCGTAGCCGGTGCCGGCCCGGCCGCGCAGCCCGGCTTCGAACGTGTCGCTGGTCTCGGGCTTCAGGTTCGGATTGCCGATCGAGGTATAGCCGTACACGGGGTTCGAGAAGCTGCTGTTGACCTGATCGGGCGTCGGCGCGCGGAATCCGTGTGCGTACTGCAGATAGGGAATCAGCGCGGGCGCGATCTCGTACAGCACCGCGACGCGCGGCGACAGCTCGTTCGCGTGCGTCGACACCGCGCGGCCGGTGAACAGCGGATCGTTGCCGGCCGGCTTCAAGCGATACGTATCGAAGCGCAGCCCCGGCGTGACGAGCAGGCGGCCGTAGCCGATCTGATCCTGCACGAACGCGCCGAACAGCGTGTAGTCGGTGTCGGGGAAGGCCTTGTTCGGAAACGTCTCGCCGACGCCGGGCACCGTGCCGTCGCGCAGGTTCGTGATCCGCGACAGGCTGCCGTCGACGCCGCCCAGCAGCTTGTGCGCAAGCGGGCCGGTCGAGAACCCGGTTTCGGCGAACGCGGAGCCGCCGAACGTGCGTTCGCGATAGCGGTTGTCGCGCGAGCGCGACGGCAGCGTGCCGCGCGTTTCGAACGCGTACTGGTCCTGCGTCGCTTCCTGGTAGTAGAACTGCACGTGCGCGTTCTGCAGCCAGCGCGAGGCGTCGTCGCGAAAGGCGTAATCGGCGCTGAAGCGGTTGCGTTCGAGCCGGTCGCTCGTCGTGAGGCCGAGCGTCGCGGGCGCGACGATCGCGGACAGCACGTCGGTCCCGACGCGCCGCTGCACGGTTTCGGCGGTCAGCCTGATCGTGTCGCGCGCGGTGGGCGTCAGCACGAGCTTGCCGAGCAGCGATTCGCTGTACACGTGCTGCGGGTTCGACGTCGTGCGCAGCGTGCCTGCCGCGTTATTGCTGCCGCGCGTGTCGATTTCGTGGCCGCGGCGGCCGTCGGCGATGATCATCCCCTGGATGCGATCGTTGCCGCCGGCGGCCGACACGGTCGCGCCGATGCTGCGGTCGGTCGAGTCGTAGCTTGGCCGGAACGAGAAGTAGATGGGCTTGCGGTAGATCGACAGCAGATCCTGCGGATCCTTCGTGATGAAGTTGACGGCGCCGGTCAGTCCGTCGCTGCCGTACAGCGCCGACGCCGGCCCGCGCACGATCTCGATGCGCTTGAGCGTATCGAGATCGGTGTAGTCGCCGCGGCCCGCCTCGAGCGGGCCGAACGAGAATGCGTTCGGCAGGCGGATGCCGTCTTCCATCAGCATCACGCGATTGCCTTCGAGGCCGCGAATGTTGATGCTCGAATCGCCGTCGCGGCCGCCGCCGAGCGCCGCGCTGCCGGGACGATACGCGGTGCGCCGCACCGTGATGCCGGGTTCGTAGCGCAAGGCGTCCTTGATGTTGGTGGCCTGCTGTTCGTCGAGGTCGTCCGCGTCGATCACCGAGACGGAAGCGGCGGTGCGGCTCGCGGCCGTCGCGGTGCGCGTCGCCGTGACGGTGACCGGGTCCAGCAGCGCGCTGCCGGCGCGTGCGGCTGCCGCATCGGCCATGACGGACGAGGCGGCGGCGTGGGACGGCGAAGAATCGGCGTGAGCCGTGGCGGAGGACAATCCGACCGCGCCGATGAGCGCGGCAAAGATCGGCTGGCGCGCCAGCGTAGAGCGATGCACAGGTGGTCTCCCATGGTTGAAACAAGCCCGAAGGCTGGCTGGGCGACGCGTTCACCTGGCTGGCCCATGCGCGCGATGCGGCGCACGGCAAATTGAAAGGAAGCTGACGAATGCCTGAAGTGTAAATGAGAATTATTATCGATACAAGGAAGCGAGCGGGATGCGCGTGGGCGCGCAGCCGCCAGCGGCGCGCCACGGTGGCGCGCGATCAATTCGGGAGACGGGCGCCGTGACGCGGCGCTAGGCGAGCGATTCGAGGCGAATCAGCAGATTGCGCGCATGCGCGACGAACGCATCGTGAACGTCGCGCTCGGCGCGGCTTTCGAGCCCCGCCTGTTCGGCGAACGCGATCTGTTCGGTAAAGAGATCGACGAGCGCGCCGCGGGCATCGACGGGAAGCGTGCGAACCATCGAGACGAGCAGCAGCTCCTGCGCGCGCAGCATGCCGGACAGCGATTGAGCGTTCATGCCGACCTCCTCGGACGATGCGGCGGCGGGCCGCACTTACCATACTAGGCGGTCGACACGCGGTGCGCCGCGATCGCGAACGGGGAAGGCGTTTCGTGCGCGGCGAATCAGCCGGCCGCGGCGGTGGTCGTGCGTGCGGCGCGTACCGCCTGCGCGACGCGCTCGACAAACTCGGCGTCGACGCTCGACAGCGCTTCGCGCTTGCCGTCGGGCATCTGGACCATCAGCCGATACGTGACGTCCTGCGTCGTCCAGGCGAGATAGCCGACGACGACGAGCATCACGCCGACCACGAGTGCCGCGCTCGATGACGCGACGCCGCCCGCGATCGCGGTGACGACGCCGATCAGCGAGATCAGCGATGGCACGAGCCGGTTTTTCGGGACCTTGACGACGTCGACGTCGCCGATGTCACGCAGCGCGAAGACCTGGCCGCCGGACGACAGCCCGTTGCGCGTGATGGTCACGCCGCGTTCGTTGAAAGGGTTTTCCATCGTGTGTTGCGTGGACGAAAACGCGCAGCGTAGCAGACTTCGTCGCCGGACCCAAAGGGACGGAGTGCCGCACGCGCCGGGCACAGCGGCTGTCGCATGGCACGCGCGGCGCCGCTGCGGGCGCCGGAGGAACGCGGGAAGTGGCGATTAGAACTGCAGGCGGCCGTCGCCGTACAGCCGGCCGGGCACGTGCGACGCGACGACTTCGGCGATTTCCGCGTCGGTCGATTCGGCCGGCACGATCTGCCGTCGCGCGGGTGCATCGAGATGCATCGTCCATTCGACGAGCCGATACGGGCGCCCCCACGGGCGCTGCATTTCGACGGACACGCGACAGCTCTGGACGGGTAACGAGTGCTCGCGGGTCAGAATCGTGTGCAGATGGCTGAAAACGGTATCTTCGATCATCACGGGCCTCCGATCCTGTCTTGTTATGGGTATCCGGTGGCGGCGCCGCCGGGTTCGCAAAAAAAATGCCGCCGATGCTCAGGCGGCCAACAGGGGGGGTGAGTGCATCGTCTCAGCCCAGAATTAAGCGAAACTTAAAAGCCCATAAAAAAGCGCCCCGCGTGGAGCGGGGCGCTTCTGCCGTCGTGATCCGCAGGTTGAGCGGATGCTTTAGAACTTGTGACGGATACCGACGCGTGCGGCGATCTGGTTCGACGAACCGTTGCCCGACGTGTTGAAGTAGCTCGTGCTCGAACCGATCTGCGCCTGTACGTTGTTGCCCGACGCCTTCTGGTAGATCACGAGACCGTACACGTCCGTACGCTTGCTGAGTGCGTAGTCGAGCGCGAGGTTGCCCTGGTTCCAGTGCGCCGATGCGCCGTTTTGCGTTGCGTTCGTGTACGTGTAGCCGGCTGCTGCCGACAGGGCCGGCGTGATCGCGTACTTCAGGCCGCCTTCATATGCGTTGTAGAACGTGCCGCCTGCACCCGAAACGGTCGAGAACTGCGTACGCGTCCACAGCAGCCATGCCGTTGCCGGGCCCCATACGTAGCGGCCGCCGACGCCGTACGTGCGCAGGTCGCGGACGTTACCCGTGCTGATGTTCGCGAGCGCCGTGTTGAAGTTCGAGCCGCCCGACGGCGTCGTCGACTGGCTCGGATAGCGGATGTCCGTGTAGGCCGCACCGAGCGAGAACGGACCGTTCGCGTAGTTCAGGCCAAAGCTGTATGCGCGCGACGAACCGCCGCTGTTCGTGGTGCCCGTGCCCGGTGCGCCTGCGAAGTCGGTCGAGTTCGAGAAGCCGTACAAGGCGCCGAACGTGAAGCCGGCGTAGTTCGCGCTCTGGAACTTCACCGCGTTGTTGATGCGGCTCGACGTGAGCTGGTCGACGTCGTTGACGTGGTAAGCATAGTTGCCTGCGACCGTGTTGCCGCCCGTCGAGTAGTTCGAACCGAGCACGTCGGTCGAGAACGAGTACTGACGACCGAACGTCAGCGTGCCGTACTGCGACTGGCTCAGGCCGACATAGGCTTGACGGCCGAACAGCGCGCCACCTTGGCCGAGTGCGCCCGTGCCGCTGTTGAAGCCGTTTTCGAGCACGAAGATCGCCTTCAGGCCGCCGCCGAGGTCTTCGGTGCCGCGCAGGCCCCAACGGCTGCCTTGCGCAACGCCGTCGTCGTACTTGAACAGCTTGCTGCTACCGCCGGTAGCGTTCTTGCTGTGGTTCACGTAGCTGATACCGGCGTCGATCACGCCGTACAGCGTGACGCTGCTTTGCGCGTGCGCCACACCGGCGGTGGCTGCCAGGATGGCGGTGGTCAACAGTTTCTTGTTCAAAGGATTCTCCGAGCGAATAAATGCGTGTCCAGTTGCGGTTCCGGCGCTCTCTGCGGGCGCTTTCACGGACCGACGGCGACTTTATCGACGTGCCACGTAATGAATGTGACAGCCTCTGTCATATGAAGAATGTGTGGTGCCGATGCGACATCCGGCCCCTGTTCCGGCCCGAAACAGGAGCTGAATTCTGCCCGGCGTCGCGGCCGCCCGTTATATCGAATTCGCCTGAACTTTGATCGCGCCGCGGAAAATGCACATGAAATAAGCTTGGTTGGTCGCGTTCCGGCCCCGTGCGACGATGCGCGTTCCAACAACGACACGGCAAGAGGAACCATGCGACGTTCGATCCTGACCGGCTTCGCCGCCCTCGGCGCGGCGCTGGCTTTCGCGGCGCCCGGCGCGCACGCCGATCCGCAGACGCTGAAGATCGGCACGATGAGCGGCCCCGATGCGCAGATCTGGAGCGAGGTGACCAAGGTCGCCGCACGCGAAGGGCTCGCGATCAAGATCATCGAGTTCAACGATTACGTGCAGCCGAACGCCGCGCTCGACGCCGGCGATCTCGATGCGAACGGCTTCCAGCATCAGCCGTTTCTCGACAGCCAGATCAAGCAGCGCGGCTACAAGATCGTCAACGTCGGGCTGACCTATACGGCGCCGATGGGTTTCTATTCGAAGAAATACAGGTCGCTGAAGGATTTGCCGGCGGGCGCGAAGGTCGGGATCCAGAACGATCCGTCGAACGGCAACCGCGCGCTGCTGTTGCTGCAGAAATACGGCGTCATCAAGCTGAAACCGGGCGTCGGCACGAACGGCGTCAACGCGACGCCGCTCGACGTGGCCGAGAATCCGAAGAAGATCCGCATCGTCGAACTCGACGCCGCGCAACTGCCGCGCGCGCTGCCCGATCTCGACGCGGCCTCGATCAATACCGACTACGCGGTGAAGGCGGGGCTCACGCCCGTGAAGGACGCGATTGCGATCGAGGACCTGCGCGGGCCGTATGCGAACCTGATCGCAGTGCGCGAGCAGGACCGGAACAAGCCGTGGGTGAAGAAGCTCGTCGCCGCGTACGAATCGGACGACGTGCGCAAGTTCATCGAGCAGAAATTCGGCGGCGCGATCGTGCCGGCGTTCTGAGCGGCGCGTGCGGTGCGCGCACGGCGCGCTGCCGCCCGGCTCTCGCATCCGCCTCAAATACATCGCCCGCGCAAGCGGGCGATTTCGCTGTGATACAGGCCGCGGCGCGGCGCGCGTGCGGCGGCGCTTATGCGGACAGCAGCGACCCGGTGCGGATCGGCGTTGCGCCGGCGATGCGCGCGACTTCCATTCCGGCCGTCGCGAAGCGCACGACCTGACGCGCATACAGCACGCCCGACACGCTGCTCTTCAGCGTGACGACGCGATCGGTGAGCGGATCGACGATATCGGCGACTTCCTGACCGGCCTCGATCCACACGCCGACCGGCGTGCGGAACACCAGCACGCCCGACACCGGCGCGACGAGCGGATCGGTGCCCGCGAGCGGCGTGGCCGGATGCGCGAGCGGCGGCAGCGGCGCCGGCGTACCCTCGACGATCCCGCGTTCGGTCAGATATTCGACGATCGCCTGCGCGTCTTTTTCCGCCAGCTCGTACGACACGTCGCGCTCGCTTCGCAGCTCGACCGTGACCGAGATCGCACCGTTCGGAATCGGGAAGCGCTCGCCGAAACGGCTGCGCAGATCGGACCAGCAGAAGCTGTGAATCTCGTCGAACGGATTGCCGACCGAGTTCAGCGCGAGCAGCGACGCCTGCGCGTCGAGATAGCGCGCGAGCGGCTCGACGTCTTCCCAGAGATCGGGGTTCGTATACAGGTGCATTACCGCGTCGTTGTCGCAGTGCAGGTCGAGCACGATGTCGGCGTCGTACGACAGCTTCTGCAGCGCGAGACGCTGCGATTCGAGCTCGGTGCGCGGCTTCTGTTCGTCGAGCGCTTCGCGCATCGCCGCGCGCACCGCTTCGACGTTGCGCTGCGCGTCGTGCGTGAGGCGGCCTTCGATGCGCGGCAGCACGAGCGCGGCGAGATCGTGGAAATTGCGGTTGAAGTTCTGCATCGAGCCGAGCTCGAAGCGGCCCAGGTGATCGCCGAACACATGCTGCGACAGGCCGATCGGGTTCGGCACGGGCACGATGACGATCTCGCCGCGCAGCTTGCCGGCCGCTTCGAGCGCCGCGATCTTGCGGCGCAGCAACACGGCGACCAGCATGCCGGGCAGTTCGTCCGCATGCAGCGACGACTGGATGTAGACCTTCTTGCCGCCGCGCGGGCCGTAGTGGAAGCTCGTGATCTGACGTTCGGTGCCGACGGCGGGGGAAATCAGCGGATGGGTCTGCGTTTGCATGGTGACGGGAGCGCGGCGCAGCCGCGAGTGGTCCGGTGTGCGTGGAAGGTCGATTGTACGTTGCCTTCGTCGAAGCCATCAAACCGGTTCCGGAACAGCCGTTTTCCCTTTGCAAATCAGCGGGTTGACGCGAAAAAAATAGCGGGACGCGCGGCGCCGTGCGCAGCTGCGCGCGCAAAAAAACGGGCCCCTTGCGGAGCCCGTCTGCTGCGCGGATGCGGCGCGCGCGCTTACTTGCCGTACACGTCGAAGTCGAAGTACTTCTTCGCGATCTTGTCGTACGTGCCGTCCTTGCGCATCGCCGCGATCGCCGCGTCGATCTTCGCCTTCAGGTCGGTGTCTTCCTTGCGCAGGCCGATGCCCGCGCCTTCGCCGAGCGTCTTCGGATCGTCGAGATCCTTGCCCGCGAAGTCGAAGCTCGCGCCGCGCGGCGTCTTCAGGAAGCCGATCTCGGCCTGCACGGCGTCCTGCAGCGCGCCGTCGAGGCGGCCCGCGATCAGGTCGGCGTACACCTGGTCCTGGTTCTGGTACGGGACGACCTTCACGCCCTTCGGCGCCCAGTACGTCTTCGCGTAGGTTTCCTGGATCGTGCCCTGCTCGACGCCGATCGACTTGCCCTTCAGCGATTCGGCCGTCGGCATCAGGCCCGAGCCCTTCTTCGCGACGAGGCGCGTCGGCGTGTTGAACAGCTTCGACGAGAACGCGATCTGTTCCTGACGCGCCGGCGTCATCGACATCGACGACAGCACGCCGTCGAACTTGCGGGCCTTCAGCGCCGGGATCATCCCGTCGAAGTCGTTCTCGATCCACACGCACTTCGCGTTCAGGCGGCGGCAGATTTCGTTGCCGAGATCCACGTCGAAGCCGACCACCTTGCCGCTCGCGTCTTTCGACTCGAAAGGCGGGTAGCTCGCGTCGACGCCGAACCGCACGGTCGTCCAGTCTTTCGCGTATGCGCTGCCGGCCGATACGGCGAGCAGGGCAACGGTCACAGCCGCAAGAATCTTTTTCACTCGGTGACTCCTCGTTTTGTTCGATGGGTGCGCGGTTGTGCCGCGCCGTAAGCCTTCGGCCCGGCGCGGCTTCGCGTCGGACTGTCCGTTTCGCCTGCCCGATGGGGGCGCGCGACGTGCGCAAGATTATCAAGACAAAATACCGGCGCGGCGCCTAGGACATGCCCCGATACCGGATCGGGCGGCCGCGCGGCGACTTGTCGCGCGTGCCTGCCTTCCGGAACGCTTCAGCCGAGCGTTTCGTTGACCGCGCGCCGCAGACACGCGATGAACTGCGACACGGCGGGCGTCGGCAGCAGGTCGCGCCGCGCGATGATCGACAGGTCGAAGCGCGGCATCGCGTCGTCGAGCTCGGCCGTGCGGATGCCGAGCGGCGCGACCATCGCCGCGAGCGGGCGCGTGAAGCAGCCGATCACGTCCGAGCGCGCGACGAGCCCGAGCGTGACCGCGAACGACATCGGCGAGCGCAGCAGGCGCTTCGGCAGCGGCAGCCCGCGCGCGTCGAACATCGCCGTCATCACGCTGTGCGGAAACTGCTCGGCGCCGACGGTGACGATCCACTCCGCGTCGAGCAATTCCTCTAAACGGCGCGCGTGCGCGAGCGGATGGCCGTCGCGCATCGCGACGACGAACTCGGTCGACAGTAGCGGCGACTGCGTGAAATCGCGGTCGAGCGCCGGCACGTGGTGCATCGCGGCGATGTCGAGCGTGCCGTTGCGCAGCTGCGCGAGCGCGTCCGGCACCGTCACTTCCTCGAGATGCAGGCTCACGTTCGGCATCGCACGGCGAAACGCGGTGACCGCATGCGGCAGCGCCGTTAGCGCGATCGACGGCATCGTGCCGACCGCGACGCGCCCGGACATTTCGCCCTTCACCTGTTCGACCGCCTCGAGCGTGCGGCGCATGTCGCCGAGCAGCTGCTCCGCGCGCGGCAGCAGCGCGTGGCCGCAGGCGGTCAGCTCGACACCGCGCACGCTGCGCACGAGCAGCTCGGCGTTGAGCGCGGTTTCGAGCTCGCGGATCGTATGCGTGATGGCCGGCTGCGTGACGCCGAGTTCGCGCGCGGCGGCGCGCAGGCTCTTGTGATGCGCGGCGCAGACGAAGGCCTGCAGTTGCGCGACGTTCAGGTGATTTCGGATGCGCGTCATCGGTCGGGTTCGGGAGCGGGCGCGCCCGGTGGCGGCCGGTGCATGGGACCGGCTCGCCGCGGGCGGCGGTGCGAAGATCGATAGGGTAGCGCGCCGCGCGCGTCGCGTGCGGCCGTCGGCGCAGCAAAAAAGGCCCGGAAACCTGCGTTTCCGGGCCCGGAGTCCCTCGACGATGAGGGTGGAGGAGACGTCGTTATCGGGATGCCCGCCCGCTGCTGCGGCACGCGCGGGTCGTGGTCAGATCGCCCAGCCGCCGAGATAGAACGTGACGAGCACGGCCGCGATGATCACGGTGCCCGCATTCAGCTTGCGGAATTCGCCGCTCGCGACGCGGCCGATCACGAGGGTCGAGAAGCCGAGCATGATGCCCGTCACGATATTCGCGGTCAGCACGATGAACACCGCGCAGACGAGCCCCGACATCGCGTCGACCATGTCGTCCATATGCAGCTTCGCGACGCTGCCGAGCATCAGCAGCCCGACGTACATCAGCGCGGGCGCGGTTGCGTACGACGGCACGAGCGCGGCGAGCGGCGAGAAGAACATCACGACGAGGAACAGCAGGCCGACCACCGCGGCCGCGAGGCCCGTCTTGGCGCCGGCGGCCACGCCGACGCTCGATTCGATATAGGCCGCCGCCGGTGCGCCGCCGAGGAAGCCGGAGAAGATCGAGCTGACCGAATCGGCGGTCAGTGCGCGGCCGCCGTTGACGATGCGGCCGTTTTCGTCGAGCTGGCCGGCCTGGCCGGCAACCGCGCGGATCGTGCCGGTCGCGTCGAACACGGCCGTCATCACGAGTGCGAGCACGCTCGGCAGCACGGCCATCGACAGCGCGCCGCGAAGGTCCATCGCGCCGATCAGCGACGCATGGCCCGGCGTGCTCAGCGACGGCAGCGCGAAGACGCCGCGGTACTTCACCGCCGGATCGAACGCGAGGCCGAACAGCGAGATCGCGATCACGACGAGCAGGATGCCGCCCGGCACGCGGCGCTTCTCGAGGCCGAAGATCGCCGCCAGGCCGATCACCGACATGATGACCGGGAACGCGGTGATCTGACCGAGCGACACCGGCAGGCCGGCGCCCGGGTTCTTGATCACGAGGCCGACGTCGTTCGACGCGATCAGCAGCAGGAACAGGCCGATGCCGATGCCGGTGCCGTGCGCGACGCCCGCGGGCAGATTGCGCAGGATCCACGAGCGCACGCCGGTGATCGAGATGCCGGTAAACACGAGACCCATCAGAAACACCGCGCCGAGCGCGACGGTCGGATGCAGCCCCTTGCCGAGCACGAGGCCGAACGCGGTGAAGGCCGTCAGCGAGATCGCGCAGCCGATCGCGATCGGCAGCTTCGCCCACAGGCCCATCAGCAGCGAACCGAACGCGGTCGTCAGGCAGACCGCGACGAACACGGCGCTCGTGTCGAAGCCGGCCTTGCCGAACATGCCGGGCACGACGAATACCGAGTAGACCATCGCGAGGAACGTGGTCGCGCCCGCGACGATCTCGCGACGCTGCGTGCTGCCGCGCGACGATATGCCGAAATACCGGTCGATGACGCCCGGCGTGCCGAAGTCGTTTTCTTCCGTGCCGACGCCGACCGTCGGCTGCACCGGGGTATCACTCATGAGCTTGCTCCTTTATCAGCGTGCTGAAACGGCGCGTTGCGCGCCGTCGTCAGGGTGTCTCGTATCTGGTTGGAATGGCGGCAACGTCGTGGGGACGCATCGCGCGCGACGCGGGGCCGCCGGCAGGCCGGCGCGAACCGCATCGCGGCGGTCGCGTCACCGGCGCTTTGCCGTAGCGAAGAGTAGGCGAACGCCTGTCGGCGTCCCATTGGGAGACGAGCATGCAGCGCATGTCGCAGCGCTTATATCGGCGTGCGGCGGGGCATCGTCGCGAGAAAACGCGTGTATACGCCTAGATCGGATCCGTTAAGGCGACTATTTGCATGCGCGAATGGCAGGGCCGGCCGCTGCGACGAGGGGGCGGTGAGCGGGAGGTCGGGCGTGGACGCGTCGCCGGCGGCCGATGCGTCGGGCCGCCGACGCGCGCGACGCGTGCGTGGTCGCACGCGCTTCGCGCGTTCGGCGCGTTATGCGGCGCCGGCCGGCGTCGGGGCGTGGTCGGCGATCAGGCGCTCGGCCTTCAGCGCGTCCCACAGTCCGGCTGGAATCGGCGCGGATGCGAGGCGCAGGTTTTCGTCGATCCGCTCGGGCCGACTCGCGCCCGGGATCGCGGCCGCGACGGCCGGATGCGCGAGCGAGAACTGCAGTGCGACCGCGCGCACATCGACGCCGAAGCGCTCGGCCACCTGCCGGATCCGCGCGACGCGATCGAGCATTTCCTGCGTCGCCGGCTGATACTCGAAATGTGTGCCGCCCGCGAGCACGCCGGAGTTGTAGGGGCCGCCGACGATGATCCCGAGCCCGCGCGCGGCGCTTTCCGGCATCAGCCGCTCGAGCGCGCCCGCATGATCGAGCAGCGTGTAGCGACCGGCGAGCAGGAAGCCGTCCGGATCCGAGCGTTCGAGCGCGAGTTCGCAGGGCTCGATCCGGTTCACGCCTAGCCCCCAGCCCCGGATCACCTTTTCATCGCGCAGCCGCGTGAGCGCCTTCGCGGCGCCCGACATCGCGACGTCGAACACGTCGCGCCAGCGCTCGCCGTGAAAGTCGACGGCCGGATCGTGGATCCATACGGTATCGAGCCGGTCGGTGCGCAGCCGCTTCAGGCTCGCTTCGATCGAACGCAGCGTGCCGTCCTCGGTGTAGTCGTAGACGATCTTGTTCGGCAGCCCGTGGCGGAACAGGCCGCCCTTCTCGCCGAGATCGCGCTGCGACGCGTCCTCGTGCTCGTCGAGCACGAGCCGGCCGACCTTCGTGCCGAGCGAGTATTCGTCGCGCGGCCGGCCGGCGAGTGCTTCGCCGAGCCGCAGCTCGGCGAGGCCGGCGCCATACAGCGGCGCGGCATCGAAGTAACGGATGCCGCTTTCCCACGCGGCGTCCACGGTCGCGAGCGCCTCGTCGTTCGGGATGTCGCGATACATGTTGCCCAGCGGCGCGGTGCCGAAACCCAGGCGGGAAGGAAGTGCGATTCTCATGCGAATGTTCCGGTGACCGGTTCGTGCGGCCGCGTTCAGCGGATCGCGACCGGATTGATGTTGACCTGCGTCGAGCCGACGTACAGCGGCTGGCCGAGCACGAACAGGAATTCCCACGCGCGGTCGCGCACGAGCGCGCGGCTGTCGATCAGCTCAAGGTTGTAGATGCCGCGCTTCGCGAGCATGTACTGGTTGATCGGGAACTCGTCGGCGCCGTGCGGATTCGGATAGACCTCCGACGCCCATGTGTCGCCGCCGAACGCGACGATTCCCTGATCGGCGAGCCACTTCGCCGCTTCCATGCCGATGCCGGGCTCGACTTCGAGGAACTGTCTGTCGTCCTTGCCGATCAGCTCGAGCCAGCCCGTGTTGAACAGCACGACGTCGCCCTTGCGCAGCGTGAGCCCTTCGCGCTTCAGCACGGCCTGGATGTCGGCGACCGTGAATTCGGTGCCGCCCGGCACGATCGGCTTGCCGTAGTACGCGGTCATGTCGAGCACGACGCCGCGCGTGACGATCGGCGGCACCTTCTCGACGCCGAGCTTCTTCACACCGTCGACGGTCACGAAGTCGATCGCGCGGTTGCCGTTGTAGTACACGTTGTCGATGCCGATGTGGCCGATGCCGTTCAGCTGCGTGCCGACGCCGGTCCACGCATTGACGAGCTCGTCGTTGAACGTGAACTTGTTCGGCCCGAGGCTCTTGCCGGCCTGCTGGCCGACCTGTACGTTGTACAGCCGGAAGCTGCGATGGCGAAACGCAGGCAGGTGCTTGTCGACCGGCACCGCGAGTGCATACGTCTTGCCGGTCTTCACGAGGCCGACCGCGGCGCGCACGACGTCGGGCGTCAGCAGGTTGGCCGCGCCGATCTCGTCGTCCGCGCCGTATGCGGACGGATACCAGTCGGCTGCGGCGGCGGCCGGCGTCGCGTGGGTCGCGGCAAACGGCAGGATGGCGGCAAGCGCGAGCCGTGCGAGAGTGGCTTTCATTCTGGAGTCCTGTGAACGGTCATGCCGCGGCTTGCGCGAGCGTCGGATAGTCGGTCAGCCCTTGCGCGCCGCCGCCGAACAGCGTGTTGCGGTCGTGCAGCGCGAGCGGCGCGCCGGTGCGCAGGCGCTCGGGCAGGTCCGGATTCGCGACGAACGGCCGGCCGAACGCGATCAGGTCCGCCCAGCCGGCCGCGATCGCTTCACGCGCGCGCTCGGCCGTGTATTTGCCGGCGTAGATCAATACGCCCGGGAACGCGGCGCGCAGCTGCCGCTTGAACGCGACCGGCATCAGCGGCGCATCGTCCCAGTCGGCTTCCGCGATGTGCAGATAGCCGATCCCGAGTTCGCCGAGCAGCTTCGCGGCCGCGAGATAGGTCGTTTCCGGATCGTCGTCGACGCAGCCGTTCAGCGTCGTCAGCGGCGCGAGACGCACGCCGACGCGCGATGCGTCGCCGGTGCCGTCGATCAGCGCCTGCGTGACTTCGCGCAGGAAACGCAGCCGGTTCTCGAGCGAGCCGCCGTACGCGTCGGTGCGCGTGTTCGCGTTCGAATCGATGAACTGGTTCACCAGATAGCCGTTCGCGCCGTGCAGCTCGACGCCGTCGAAGCCGGCGTCGATCGCGTTGCGCGCGGCGGCACGGTACTGCTTGACGATCTCGCGGATCTCGTCGATCGTCAGCGCGCGCGGCTCGGACGCCTGCACGAAGCCGGGCGTGCTGCCGTCTTCGCCGGCGATGAAGACGTTCACGCCCTTCGCCTGCAGCGGCGACGACGAGACGGGTTGCCAGCCGCCGAGCAGGCTCGTGTGGCTCAACCGCCCGACGTGCCACAGCTGCGCGAAGATCCGGCCGTGCGCGGCATGCACGGCGTCCGTCACCTTGCGCCAACCGGCGATCTGCTCACGCGTGTGAATGCCGGGCGTCCATGCGTAGCCCTTGCCGAGCGGTGCGATGTAGGTGCCTTCGCTGACGATCAGCCCCGCGCTCGCGCGCTGTGCGTAGTACGCGGCCATCAGTTCGTTCGCGACGTCGCCGGGCTGGCTTGCGCGGGAGCGCGTCATCGGCGGCATCACGATACGGTTCGGCAGCGTCAGCGCGCCGAGGCGAAGCGGTTGGAAAAGCGGGTCCTGGGTCATGATGATGTCCTTTCGGATGCCGCGGCGCGCGGCCGCGGACAGGTCGATTCGATAAACGGGCGGGGCGCTCAGTCCCACTTCGGCGCGAGGCCGGCCGGGTCGACTTCGCGGCCGTTGCGCTCGAGCGCGGCGATCTGCGCCATGTCGTCGTCGGTCAGACGCAGCGTCTGCGCGAGCAGGTTGCTCGCGAGGTTTTCGCGCTTCGTCGACGACGGAATCACCGAGTAGCCGAGCTGCATCGCCCATGCGAGCGCGACCTGCGCGGGCGTTGCAGCGTGGCGCTTGGCGATCGCGCCGATCACCGGGTCGCCGAGCACCTTGCCGTAGGCGAGCGTCATGTACGACGTCACGTGGATGCCTTCGGCGTTGAGGAATTCGACGAGCTTGCGGTTCTGCAGATACGGACTCAGTTCGATCTGGTTCGTCGCGATCGCGTCCTTGCCGACCGCCGCGATCGCTTCCTTCGTCAGCGCGATATTGAAATTCGAGATGCCGATCCGGCGCGTGAGGCCCTTCGCCTTCGCGTCGGCGAGCGCGGCCATGAACGTCGCGAGCGGCACGCCGTTGTCGGGGGCCGGCCAGTGGATCAGCGTCAGGTCGACGGTGTCGGTGCGCAGCTTGCGCAGGCTTTCCTCGAGGCTCGGCACGAGCTTGTCGGGCGCATAGTTGTCGACCCAGATCTTCGTCGTCAGGAACAGCTCATCGCGGCGCACGCCCGATGCGGCGATCGCTTCGCCGACTTCGGCTTCGTTGCCGTAGATCTGCGCGGTGTCGATCGCGCGGTAGCCGAGTTCGAGGGCGTTGCGGACCGAGTCGATCACGACCTGGCCTTGCAGGCGGAACGTGCCGAGGCCGAATGCGGGAATCTGGTTCATCGTGGGCTCCTGGATGGATGGAACGGTGTCGCTACGGGAATCATTGTGGTCCGTCGGACTCGTGAGATAAACGCCGTTAGCGGACAAAAATAATTGATTTCAACTCAAGGATCGGGCGGGGCTGCGCGCACTGCTGCGCTCGCGCGCCGGCGTTACGCGGCGCGCATCTGCGCGCGCGGATGGAACTGCGGCAGCACCTCCGCCGCGATCTCGGCCATCGACTCGTCGACCGGCCGGCGGTTGCGGCGGAAATGCAGGCCGACGTGCTGCACGTCCGCGTCGCGCATCGCCGCGAGTTCCTCCGCGAGCGCGATGCGGCCCGCGCGTGCGCCGAAGCGGTGCCGTTGCAGCGGCTCGTGCGGGTCTTCCGCGAGGTCGACGTGGATGAAGCTCACGTACGGCTTGTCGCCCGCAAGCGCGCGCCAGTTTGCCACGCGCTGCACGTGATCGGCGGGCGTGCCCGGATAAGCGAGGCAGCCGTCCATGTGCTCGCCGATCCATGCAGGCGTCTGCTGCGCGAGGCCCGCGACGAGCAGCGGCACCGGCGTGCGCGCGGCCGGCAGCACGTCGAGGCCGGGCGGCAGATGCGCACGCGCGCCGTCGCGCAACAGCGCGATCTGATCGCGGAAGTTCGCGCCGCGCGAGGCGAAATCGCGGCCGAACAGCGGATATTCGACCGGACGATCGCCGCTCGCGACGCCGAGCAGCAGGCGGCCGCCGCTCAGTTCCTGGATCGTCGCCGCCGATTTCAGCGTCAGCAGCGGTTCGCGCAGCGGCAGCACGACGGCGGCCGTGCCGAGCAGGATGTCGCGCGTGACGGCGGCGAGGTAGCCGAGATACGAGAACGTCTCGAAGACCTGCGCGGCATCGCCGAACGACGGGTCGTACACCGGCACGTCGCGCACCCAGAGCGCGCGAAAGCCGAGCGTGTCCGCGCGGCGCGCGAGCTCGGCGTGCAGCGTCATGTCGGGCACGCCGGGACGGCGGCCGTCGTGCTGGCGCTTCGCGTCGCCGGCGGGCGACCAGTCGTTGTCGAGCGGCAGTTCGACGCCGATGCTGAAGCCGCCGGCAGTCAGTTTGTCGAGGGAACAGAACATGGTCGGACTCCGGTCAGATAGCGCGCAGGCTGCCTGCGAGGCGGTAAAAATCGAGCGACGACGCGGTGAAGAACGAGCGCGACGTGCCGGCGGCGAAATCGTCGATGTGTACGACGGTCGCGCGGTCGGCTTCTTGCCACGAGATCGCGTACGTGTCGCCCGCGACGTGCTGCCACGTGTATTCGACTTCGCCGGAAGCGCCCGCGTACGGGCCTTCGGTGATCTCGTAGCGCATGTGCACGCCGTCGTCGTCGTAGGCGTTCAGCGCGGTCAGGCCGTCGTAGCGGACTTCGAAGGTCTTGCCCGCAAACGGCGGGCGCGGAATCGATGCGTTCATGTGGAGCTCCTGCGGATCGGTGCGCTCAGTGCGCGAGTTCGACGGGTTCGGCCGTGCGTGCGGGCAGGCCCTGGCGGCGATCGAGGCGGCCGCTCAGCGCGGTCAGCGCGAATGCGCCGAGCGTGACGACGGCGGCGATCCACGGCGTATGGCCGAGGCCGACGTGCGCGACGATCAGGCCGCCGAGCGACGAGCCGCCCGCCACGCCGAGGTTGAACGCGGCGATGTTGAAACCCGACGCGACGTCGGTCGCGTCCGGCGCGAAGTGGCGCGCCTGCTTGACCACGTATACCTGCAGCCCCGGCACGTTGCCGAACGCGACGGCGCCCCATGCGAGCATCGTCAGCACCGCGAGCCACTTCACGTGGACGGTGAAGGTCAGTGCGAGCAGCACGAGCGCGAGCAGCAGGAAGATCCGCTTCAGCGCCTTGACCGGGCCGACGCGGTCGGCGAGCTTGCCGCCCCACACGTTGCCGAACGCGACCGACACGCCGTAGCCGACGAGCACGAGGCTGACCTGCGACGGCGTGAAGCCCGCGATCTGCTCGAGCAGCGGCGCCATGTACGTGAATGCGATCAGCGAGCCGCCGTAGCCGACCGCCGTCATTGCATAGACGAGCAGCAGGCGCGGCTGCGCGAGCACGCGGAACTGGCGCGCGAGCGGTGCGGGTGGCGTCTGCGCCAGCTTGCGCGGCACGAAGGCGACCGCGCCGATGAACGCGACAAGCCCGAACAGCGCGACGATCAGGAACGTCGCGCGCCAGCCGAAGTGCTGACCGATGAAGGTGCCGAGCGGAATCCCGGCGACGAACGCGACGGTCATGCCGCTGAACATCGTCGCGATCGCGCTCGCGGCCTTTTCCTTCGGCACGAGTGTGGTCGCGATGATCGAGCCGACCGAGAAGAATACGCCGTGCGCGAGGCCGGTCAGCACGCGGGCGACGATCAGCGATTCGTAGTTCGGCGCCTGCCATGCGACGAGGTTGCCGACGGTGAACAGCGCCATCAGCGCGGCGAGCAGCGTCTTGCGCGGCACGCGGCCGGTGAGCGCGGTAAGCAGCGGCGCGCCGATCGCGACGCTCAATGCGTACAGGCTGACAAGCAGCCCGGCCGACGGCAGGCTGACGCCGAGATCGGCGCCGATCGTCGGGATCAGCCCGACGATGACGAATTCGGTCGTACCGATGGCGAATGCGCTGATCGTGAGCGCAAGCAGGGCGAGTGGCATGACGGGATCCTGTTTCCAGTGAGGACGGACCGCAGTGTGCCGGCTTTACTTTTGCAGAAAAACTCGTCTATAAACCAAATTGTTTTGATTTCAGATCAACAATGAAGATCACGCTCGACGAACTCCAGGCCTTTGCGGCCGTGGTCGACACCGGTTCGATCACGGCCGC
The DNA here is from genome assembly GCF_000959525.1 of Burkholderia multivorans ATCC BAA-247. Classification (NCBI taxonomy): domain Bacteria; kingdom Pseudomonadati; phylum Pseudomonadota; class Betaproteobacteria; order Burkholderiales; family Burkholderiaceae; genus Burkholderia; species Burkholderia multivorans. The sequence continues at coordinate 2,323,591 of NZ_CP009831.1, read as the reverse complement.
CGCGCAGCAGCTCGATCTAACGGTGTCGGCCGCGAGCCGCACGCTCGCGCGGCTCGAGGAGAAGCTGAAGACGACGCTGCTGCGCCGGACGACGCGCCGGCTCGAACTGACCGAAGAAGGGCGCGCGTTCCTGCAGGATGCGCGCGCGATCATCGAATCGGTCGAAAACGCGGAGGAGCAGATGCTCGCGCGGCGCGAGATGCCGTCGGGGCGGCTGCGCGTCGACGCGGCGACGCCGTTCATGCTGCACGTGATCGTGCCGCTCGTGCGCGGCTACCGCGAACGCTTTCCGAAGGTCGAACTGGAGCTGAACAGCAACGAGGGGATCATCGATCTGCTCGAACGGCGTACCGACGTCGCGTTCCGGATCGGCAGGCTGAAGGATTCGACGCTGCACAGCCGGCGCATCGGCAGCAGCCGGCTCCGCATGCTCGCGAGCCCGGCGTACGTCGACGCGCACGGGCTGCCGCGCAAGGTCGAGGATCTCGGCCGGCACACGCTGCTCGGCTTCACGCAGCCGGAGTCGCTGAACGTCTGGCCGATCCTCGGCGCGGACGGCGAGCCGCAGCGCATCGAGCCCGCGATCTGGTCGTCGAGCGGCGAGACGCTGCGGCAGCTCGCGCTGGACGGCGCGGGCATCGTATGCCTGTCGGATTTCATGACCGCGCACGATCGCGACGCGGGCCGCCTCGTGCAGGTGCTCGCGCGGCAGACGCTCGACGTGCAGCAGCCGATCAACGCGGTGTACTACCGCAACACGGCGATTTCGTCGCGGATCGCGTCGTTCGTCGACTATCTGGTCGACGCGCTCGGCGGCGGCGCAGCGGCGGCCGGCAGCGCGCCGTCGCGGCGCAAGGCCGCATGGTTGAGTCCGTCGTAGCGGCCGCGCCGGTCGCGACGCGCGTCGCGCGCCGGCTCGGCCGCGCGCCGCGTCACGCTTCTTCCGACCACGACATGTTGTCGCGCGCGAGCAGCGCCGACGACGCGGCAGGCCCGAACGTGCCGGCCGTATAGAGCCGCGGCCGGTCGCCGAGCTGTTGCCAGCCGTCGAGAATCGGCTCGACCCAGGTCCACGCGGCTTCGAGCTCGTCGCGGCGCATGAAGTGCGTGAGGCGTCCGCGGATCACGTCGATCAGCAGTCGCTCGTAGGCTTCCGCGCGACGCTCGGGGATCGCCTGCTGCAGATCGAGGTTCAGGCTCACCGGCACCATGTTCATGCCGCTGCCCGGCTCCTTCGCGAGCATTTGCAGCTGGATCGACTCCTCCGGCTGCAGCTGGATCACGAGGCGGTTGCCGTAGTGGCGCGGGCCGCTCGGGATGATCGAAAACGGCATGTCCGCGAACTCGATCACGATTTCCGACTGACGCCGCTGCAGTCGCTTGCCGGTGCGCAGGAAGAACGGCACGTTCGCCCAGCGCCAGTTGTTGATATACGCGCGCAGCGCGACGAAGGTTTCCGCGCGGCTGTCCGGCGGCACGTTCTCTTCCTCGAGGTAGCCCTTGACCGGCTGGCCGTCGACGGCGCCGGCCGTGTACTGGCCGCGCACCGTGTCGCGCGCGACGTCCGACAGCGACATCGGCCGCAGCGAGCGCAGCACCTTCAGCTTCTCGTCGCGCACGGCGTCCGGGTCGAGCGACACGGGCGGCTCCATCGCGACGATGCAGAGCAGCTGCAGCAGATGGTTCTGCACCATGTCGCGCAGCGCGCCCGTATGGTCGTAGAAGCCCGCGCGGCTGCCGACGCCGACCGTCTCTGCGACCGTGATCTGCACACTGCGGATGCTCGGCGCCTGCCACAGCGGCCCGAAGATCGGATTGCCGAAGCGCAGCACCATCAGGTTCTGCACCGTTTCCTTGCCCAGATAGTGGTCGATCCGGTAGATCTGCGATTCCTCGAAATGCTTGCCGACCGAATCGTTGATCGCCTTCGCCGACGCGAGATCGTGACCGAGCGGCTTTTCGAGCACGACGCGCGAGTGCGCATCGACGAGATGCGCGGCCGACAGGTTGTCGCAGATCGTCGTGAACAGCTCCGGCGACGTCGACAGGTAGAACACGCGGATCGCGCCGTCGCGCGACGCGGCCGCGAGCCGCGCATAGTCGTCGGGCGCGTTCACGTCGATCAGCACGTACTGGAACAGGTCGAGGAAGCGGCGCCACGCGTCGGCGTCGAACGCCTTCTCGTCGATGAACGGGCGCGACTGCTCGTCCATGAACTTGCGGTAGCCGTCGATGCCCCAGTCGCGGCGGCCGACCGCGATGATGCGCGTGTCGGGCGGAAGGTTGCGGTGCAGGTGCGCCATGTACAGCGCGGGCAGCAGCTTGCGGGCGGCCAGGTCGCCGCCGCCGCCGAAGATGATCATGTCGACGGGCCGGTCGGCTGCGGTCTGAGTAGGCTGATTCGTCATGGGTGGTTCGCGGTCTGAAACGGGGAACGTGAAACGGACGTCGAAACGGCCGGGCGCCGAAGCGTCCGGCGTCGGTGCGGCGAAGTGCTAATAGTGCACGCTTTTGGCCGATCGCGTCTGTGTTCGCGTTTCTTCGCGTTGGGCGCCCGCCGGCGGTCGCGCGGGCGGCGATCCGGCGCCGGTTTGCGCGGCGGATGCGGCGGGATGGTGCGACAGGCGGCGCGGGCCGTGCGGCCGTGTGCGCGCGTGCGGTGTGCCGGCCGCGCCGGCCGCGTTTGTCGCCCCTAACGCGCGCTCAGCGCGCGAGCGCGTAGAACTCGGCGTTTGGCCGCATGTTGGTCACGTTGGCGATGCGGTTCGACATGCCGAAAAACGCCGAGATCGCCGCGATGTCCCACGCGTCCTCTTCGGTGAAGCCGTGCGACTTCAGCGTGTCGAAGTCGGCTTCGCCGACCTGCTGCGCAGCCTGCGACACTTTCATCGCGAAGTCGAGCATCGCCTTCTGCCGCGGCGTGATGTCGGCCTTCCGGTAGTTCGTCGCGATCTGGTCGGCGATCAGCGGGTCTTTCGCGCGCACCCGCAGGATCGCGCCGTGCGCGATCACGCAGTACTGACATTGATTGGCGCTGCTCGTCGCGACGACGATCATTTCGCGTTCCGCCTTGGTCAGGTTGCCGGGCTTGTCCATCAGCGCATCGTGATAGGCGAAGAACGCGCGGAATTCGTCCGGGCGATGTGCGAGCGTCAGGAACACGTTCGGAATGAAGCCCGACTTCTCCTGCACGGCGGCGATCCGGGCGCGAATGTCGTCGGGCAGATCGTCCAGCGCCGGCACGGGAAAGCGGCTGACGGGGGCGGGGGTGGCGGTGCTCATGGGTTCTCTCCTCGTCGGAATGGTGCAGGCCGCGCGCGACGCGGCGCAGCGCCGCCGCAAAGCGCGATGGGCGGCGCAGATGCCAGGCGCGATCAGGCGTTGACGTCGACGACGATGCGGCCGCGCACCTTGCCGCGGATCAGCTCGTCGGCGAGCGGGATCGCATCGGCGAGGCCGACTTCGCGGCCGATGTCGCCGAGCTTCGCGACGTCGAGGTCGGCCGCGAGGCGGCGCCATGCGGTCAGACGCTCGTCGCGCGGACGCATCACGCTGTCGATGCCGACCAGCGTGACGCCGCGCAGAATGAACGGCGCGACCGTCGCCGGGAAGTCCATGCCGGCCGCGAGCCCGCATGCGGTCACGACGCCGCGGTAGCGCGTCGTCGCGCAGACGTTCGCGAGCACGTGGCTGCCGGCCACGTCGACCGCGCCGGCCCAGCGTTCCTTGCCGAGCGGCTTGCCGGGCGCGCCGAACTGCGCGCGATCGAGGATCTCGGCCGCGCCGAGCGCGCGCAGATAGTCGCCGTCTTCCGGGCGCCCGGTGACCGCGACGACGCGATAGCCGAGCCGCGCGAGAATCGCGGTCGCGACGCTGCCGACGCCGCCCGCCGCGCCCGTCACGACGATCTCGCCGTCGCCGGCGCGCACGCCGTGCCGTTCGAGCGCCATCACGCAGAGCATCGCGGTGTAGCCGGCCGTGCCGATCGCCATCGCCTGCTGCGGCGAGAACGCGTCGGGCAGCGGGACGAGCCAGTCGCCGTCGACGCGCGCCTTCTGCGCGAGGCCGCCCCAGTGCGTTTCGCCGACGCCCCAGCCGTTGAGCACGACGCGGTCGCCGCGGCGATAGTCGGGATGCGCGCTGTCTTCGACTTCGCCGACCAGATCGATGCCGGGCACCATCGGAAACCGGCGCACGACCGGGCTCTTGCCCGTGATCGCGAGCGCGTCCTTGTAGTTCAGCGTCGAATACGCGACGCGCACCGTCACGTTGCCGTCGGGCAATTGCGCGTCCTCGAGCGTTTGCACGCGCGTGCGCTGGCCGGTTTCGTCCTTGTCGATCAGGATGCCGTGGAACACGTGTTCTCCTTTCTGGTGCGGTCGCCCAGTCAATGAAAAGATTCAGCGACGCAGCGCGTCGAAGAAGTGCTGTGCGAACAGCACGAGCGGCGCGTCGCGGCGTTCGAGCTTCGCGCGCAGCACCGCGCCTTCCCAGCCGATCCAGAAAAACGCGGCGAGCTCGGCCGGCGCGGCCGCGTGCGACAGTTCGCCGGCCTGTTGCGCGGCGCGCAGGCAGTCGGCGAGGCGGCGCTGCCAGTCTTCGAACGTCGCCTGCAGCCGCGCGCGGAAGGTTTCCGGCAGCGCGCCCATTTCCTGACCGAGATTGCCGATCAGGCAGCCGCGCCGATAGTCGTAGCGCGCCATCCCGTCGCGCGCATCGTCGACGAACGCGCGCAGGCGCTGCAGCGGTGAGCGTTCGGCGTCGCCGAAGTGGCGGTCGAGCTTGCGTGCGAAGAATTCCGCATAGCGGTCGATCAGCGCGAGGCCGAACGCTTCCTTGCTGTCGAAGTAGTGATAGAACGAACCCTTCGGCACGCCGGCCCGGCCGAGGATTTCGTCGAGCCCGGTCGACGAAAAACCCTTTTCGGTCAGGATCTCGAGCCCCGTGCGCAGCAGCATGTCGCGCGTCGCGACGAGGTCGTCGTGCTGCTTCGGCGGCCTGCCGCGACGGCGTGGCAGTTCGGTGCATGTGTCCATGCGGCGAATAATAGACCGTTCGTCTCAAAAATAAAACGGCGCGCGGCGTCGATCCGTATTGGCGTTAACCCGCGATTAAAAAAGCTTATCGCGGTGAGAAATTGCGCATCTTATTGAACCGATATCGGCTCGATATAGTGGCTCGCTTTCCGCATGCGCCGAGCGCATGCCGCCGACCTTCCGCAGGAGCCCGCTGATGACCGACACCCGCTTCACCGAAATCGAGGATCTGCTGCCCGCCGCCGGCGCGCTGCGCGAGATCCGCCATCACATCCACAGTCACCCCGAACTCGCGTACGAGGAGCACGACACGGCCGCGCTCGTCGCGGACAAGCTCGAGCAGTGGGGCTGGCAGGTCACGCGCGGCGTCGGCAAGACCGGCGTGGTCGGTACGCTGCGCGTCGGCGACGGCACGCGCAGCATCGGCATCCGCGCCGACATGGACGCGTTGCCGATCGTCGAGGCGACCGGCCTGCCGTATGCGAGCGCGACGCACGGCAAGATGCATGCATGCGGTCACGACGGCCACACGACGATGCTGCTCGGCGCCGCGCAACATCTCGCGAAGACGCGCCGTTTTTCCGGCACCGTGCATCTGTATTTCCAGCCCGCGGAAGAGCATGGCGTCGACAGCGGCGCAAAGAAGATGATCGACGACGGTCTGTTCGAACGCTTCCCGTGCGACGCCGTGTTCGGCATGCACAACCATCCGGGCGCGGCGCCGGGCGTGTTTCTCACGCGGCGCGGGCCGTTCATGTCGGCCGGCGACAAGGCCATCATCACGATCGAAGGCGTCGGCGGCCATGCGGCGCGTCCGCATCTGACGGTCGACCCGGTCGTCGTCGCGGCGAGCATCGTGATGGCGCTGCAGACGATCGTCGCGCGCAATGTCGATCCCGCGCAGCCGGCGGTCGTGACGGTCGGATCGATGCACGCGGGCACCGCGAACAACGTGATTCCGAACGGCGCGCGTCTCGAGCTGAGCGTGCGCTCGTTCAGCCCCGACGTGCGCGCGCTGCTGAAGCGCCGCATCGTCGAACTCGCCGAAACGCAGGCCGCGAGCTACGGCGCGACGGCGCAGGTCGAGTACATCGAAGGCTATCCGGTCGTCGTCAATACGGATGCCGAAACGGATTTCGCGGCGCAGGTCGCGCGCGAACTCGTCGGCGACGCGCAGGTGGTCGAGCAGGCCGATCTGCTGATGGGCAGCGAGGATTTCGCGTTCATGCTGCAGCAGCGGCCCGGTTCGTTCGTGCGGCTCGGCAACGGCGAAGGCGAGGACGGCTGCATGGTCCACAACCCGAAGTACGACTTCAACGACCGCAATCTGCCGATCGGCGCCGCGTTCTGGGCGCGCCTCGTCGAGCGTTATCTCGCGCAGTGACCGCACACGCGGGCGGCCCGTGCGTCGGGCCGCGTTCCAAGGAGACGTGAACGATGCAGAAAGACCCTGTCGCGCTGCACCCGGCACACGCCGCGGCGATGGCCGTCGGCGCGCCGGCCGGCACGCGCCGCGGCGCGATCGCGGCGGCCGTGATCGGCAACTGGCTGGAATTCTTCGACTTCACCGTGTACGGCTTTTTCGCGGTGCTGATCGGCAAGCTGTTCTTTCCGTCGAGCGATGCGACGACGTCGCTGCTGCTGTCGGTCGCGACGTTCGCGGCCGGCTTCTTCACGCGGCCGCTCGGCAGCGTCGTGCTCGGCGTGTACGCCGACCGCAAGGGACGCAAGGCCGCGCTGAACCTGACGATCATGCTGATGGCGGTCGGCACCGGGCTGATCGCGGTCGCGCCCACCTATGCGCAAATCGGCGTGGCTGCACCGCTGCTCGTCGTCTGCGCGCGGCTGATGCAGGGCTTCTCGCAAGGCGGCGAATTCGGCGCGGCGACCTCGACGCTGCTCGAACAAGGCGGCGCGTCGCGCCGCGCGTTTCGCGCGAGCTGGCAGCTCGCGACGCAGGGCGGCGCTGCGCTGATGGGTTCGGGCTTCGCGGCGCTGCTGTCGAACACGATGACGAAGGCCGCGTTGGAAAGCTGGGGCTGGCGCCTGCCGTTTCTCGTCGGCGTGCTGATCGCGCCGGTCGGCATGTTTTTGCGCCGCCGGCTCGCGGACGATGCGCCCGCCGACCGCCATCACGCGATCGAACGCGGCGTGCTGCGCGAGCTGTTCTCGAAGCACGCGCGCACGGTGCTGCTGCTGATGCTGACGGTGATGGGCGGCACGGTGTCGACGTACATCCTGACGTTCTACATGCCGACCTACGCGATCCATACGCTCGGGCTGCCGATGAAGCTGTCGATGTTCGTCGGCGTTGCGTCGGGCTGCGTGATGCTCGTCACGTGCCCGCTGTTCGGCTGGCTGTCGGACCGCATCGGCAGCCGCCGCCTGCCGATCTTCGTCGGGCGCGGCGTGCTCGTCGCATTGCTGTTTCCGGCGTTCTGGCTGATGAACCATCATCCGTCGCTGTCGGTGATCCTGCCGCTGACCGCGCTGATGCTGCTGTTCTATTCGCTCGGCTCCGCGTCGGAAATGGCGCTGATGTGCGAATCGCTGCCGCGTCACGTGCGCGCGACCGGCATTTCGATCGCCTATGCGCTCGCGGTGACGCTGTTCGGCGGCACCGCGCAGCTGATCGCGACCTGGCTCGTGAAGGTGACGGGCAGCAAGCTTGCGCCCGCCGGCTACGTCGCCGCGTGCGTCGTGCTGTCGCTGATCGCGGTCGCGATGCTGCGCGAGACCGCGCACGAATCGATGGACTGACGCCGCACGCACGCGCGGCGCGCGCTCACCCGCGCCGCGCGACCAGCTCCGACACGGTCTGAGCGGCTTCCTGCAGCGGGCCGAGAAACTCCTTGACCATCTGCTTCGCGGTATGCCGCTGCGCATTGCCGCTGATGTTCATCGCGGCGATGATCTGCCCGCGCCGGTTGCGGATCGGCGCGGAGATCGACATCAGCCCCACTTCGAGTTCCTGATCGACGACGGCCCAGCCTTGCTGACGCACTTGCGCGATCGTCGCCTTCAGTTCCGCCGGATCGGTGATCGTGCGCGGCGTGTGCGCGCGGATTCCGCTCTGCGCGAGCGTCTCGTCGAGCGCCGCGTCGTCGAGTGCGGACAGCAGCACGCGGCCCATCGACGTGCAGTACGCGGGCAGCCGGCTGCCGATCGACAGATTGATCGTCATGATCTTGTGCGTCGGCACGCGCAGCACGTAGACGATCTCGGTGCGATCGAGCACGGCGGCCGAACAGCTTTCGTGGATGCGCGCGGACAACTGTTCCATCACGGGCTCCGCGAGATTCCAGAACGGCATCGACGTCAGATAGGCGAAGCCGAGTTCGAGAATCTTCGGCGTGAGCCGGAACAGCCGGCCGTCGGCCTCGACGTAGCCGAGCGTCTGCAGCGTGAGCAGGATGCGACGCGCGCCCGCGCGCGTGAGGCCGGTGGCCGACGCGACTTCGGTCAGCGTCTGCTCGGGACGCTGTGCATCGAACGCGCGGATCACCGCGAGGCCGCGCGCAAACGACTGGACGTAGGAATCGCCGGGTTTCTGAATGTCTTCGGTGGTCATGAGCAGTCGGAATAGGTGCAGCCGAGAAGATAGCGTACCGGGCGCGACGCGCCAACCGCACAGCCGACCGCGCGCTTGACAGGTCGTCCCCGCACTCCCTATGATGCGCTGAACGTTCGATACACGATCTTATGTTCGTATATAGAACATTTAAGCGCATCCCGGCGGGCAATGCAAGGGGCGCGCCCTGTTCATTTCCCAGCCTTGATGAAGCCGGCGTTCGCGCAGCGCGCTGCCCGGCCGACAGGAGACACTGATGACCGAAGCTTTTCTGTGTGATGCGATTCGTACGCCGATCGGCCGCTACGGCGGTGCGCTGAAAGACGTTCGCGCCGACGATCTGGGCGCGGTGCCGCTGAAGGCGCTCGTCGAACGCAACCGCGACGTCGACTGGAACGCGATCGACGACGTGATCTACGGCTGCGCGAACCAGGCCGGCGAAGACAACCGCAACGTCGCGCGCATGTCGCTGCTGCTCGCGGGGCTGCCGCAAGGCGTGCCCGGTTCGACGATCAACCGGCTCTGCGGTTCCGGGATGGACGCGGTCGGCGTTGCCGCGCGCGCGATCAAGTCGGGCGAGGCCGCGCTGATGGTGGCCGGCGGCGTCGAAAGCATGACGCGCGCGCCGTTCGTGATGGGCAAGGCCGCGAGCGCGTTCGCGCGTCAGGCCGACATCTACGACACGACGATCGGCTGGCGTTTCGTCAATCCGCTGATGAAGCAGCTGCATGGCGTCGACTCGATGCCGGAGACGGCCGAGAACGTTGCGGTCGACTACAACGTGAGCCGCGCCGATCAGGATCTGTTCGCGCTGCGCAGCCAGCAGAAGGCCGCCCGTGCGCAGCAGGACGGCACGCTGGCCGAAGAAATCGTATCGGTCACGATTGCGCAGAAGAAGGGCGATCCGCTCGTCGTGTCGCGCGACGAGCATCCGCGCGAGACCTCGCTCGAAGCGCTCGCGAAGCTGAAGGGCGTCGTGCGTCCGGACGGCACGGTGACGGCCGGCAACGCATCGGGTGTCAACGACGGCGCGTGCGCGCTGCTGCTCGCCAACGAAGCGAGCGCGAAGCGCTTCGGGCTCACGCCGCGTGCGCGCGTGCTCGGCATCGCGACGGCAGGCGTCGCGCCGCGCGTGATGGGCATCGGCCCGGCACCGGCGACGCAGAAGCTGCTTGCGCGCCTCGGGATGACGATCGATCAGTTCGACGTGATCGAACTGAACGAAGCGTTCGCGTCGCAGGGCCTCGCGGTGCTGCGCATGCTCGGCGTCGCCGACGACGATCCGCGCGTGAACCCGAACGGCGGCGCGATCGCACTCGGCCATCCGCTCGGCGCGTCGGGCGCGCGGCTCGTGACGACGGCGATGTATCAGCTGCATCGCACGAACGGCCGCTTCGCGCTCTGCACGATGTGCATCGGCGTCGGTCAGGGCATTGCGATCGCGATCGAACGCGTGTGATCGCGGCGCGCGTCGAAGCGGTTTCAGCAGCCGCTTTGACGCTGCGCGACAGGCAGGGCGGTGGGCATTGCGTTGGGTATGCCTTCGGCGGCCCTTGCCGATAGATGAATCCGCCCGGTACGTCGCGCGGCGCCTCGTCGGCGGCGTGCAGCGCGTCGTTACGCAGCGCCTGGATGCGCGTGACGATCGCGCTTCGGTCTCTCCTCTAGACGAGCCGCAATACTTCGTTGGCGCGTACATGCGCCGATAACCGGCTGCATTCCCCAGCGGTACGGTCTGCCATATGCGGGCTTCGTTCGCTATCGACCGCAAATCGCCGCAGCGCCGCCTCCGCGATTTCTTCCTCTCTTCCTTCATCGAATCGCACGCGACCCGCACGGGCCGTCTTCCCGCATATCGCCTGGCAGCACGTGCAACGCACCCGCATAGCGCATGACGGCCGTTTCGAAAAGGGCAAGCGGCGACTATCGCCGAATGATTTGATCGAAATCATCGTTGCGGCGGAATTCGCACCGTCAATGCGCGTGCCGACTCAGGTTCGCCGCCGAATTGCCGACAGTAACGGGAAGGCCGTCATCGAGCGATCCATCGCTGTCCGGCTACGGAGCACGATCGTCCGCATTGCGTGGACAATCGCTCCGCCTTTCGGAGCCCGCATGCGCAACAACCAGCCTGTTACCCAACAAGAATTCGATTTTCCCGACGACGCGACGCTGATGTCGACGACCGATGCCGACAGCGTGATCACGTATGCGAACACCGCGTTCGCCCAGGTCAGCGGCTTTTCGAACGACGAACTCGTCGGTCAGCCGCACAACGTCGTGCGCCATCCCGACATGCCGCGCGACGCGTTCGCCGATATGTGGGCGACGCTCAGGCGCGGCGAGCCGTGGACCGCGCTCGTCAAGAACCGCCGCAAGAACGGCGATCACTACTGGGTGCGTGCGAATGCGGTGCCGATGATGCGCGACGGCGTGCCGGTCGGCTACATGTCGGTGCGCACCAAGCCGCCGCGCGACGAAATCGATGGCGCCGACGCGCTGTATCGCGCGATCCGCGAGGGCAAGGCGGGCCGTCGGCGGTTTCACAAGGGGCTCGTCATCCGTACGGGGCTGCTGCGCGTCGCATCGCTGACGCAGACGATGTCCGTGCGCACGCGCGTGCACGCGGCGCTCGCCGTGCTCGCACCGGCCGTCGTCGGCGCCGCATATGCATGCGGACTGTCGGGCGCGGGGCTTGCCGTATTCGGCGCGTCGGCCGTCGGGGCGACCGCCGTCGCCGCGCTATGGCTCGACGCGCAGATCGTGCGTCCGCTGAAGCGGCTGCACGACCAGGCGCTGAACGTCGCGACCGGCGCGAGCCGGCGCGGCGTGCGGATGAACCGCGTCGACGAGATCGGCATGACGCTGCGCACGATCAACCAGCTCGGGCTGATGCTGCGCTGGCTCGTCGACGACGTCACCGAGCAGGTACATACCGTGCAGCGCGCGAGCAACGAGATCGCGCAGGGCAACGACGATCTGAGCGCGCGCACCGAACAGGCCGCATCGAGCGTGCAGGAGACGGCCGCGTCGATGGCCGAGATGACGACGACCGTCGACAGCAATGCGGAAACGGCGCTGCAGGCGAACCGGCTCGCGATGTCGGCGAGCGATGCGGCCGAGCGCGGCGGACAGGCCGTGTCGGACGTCGTCGCGACGATGCGCGAGATCACCGACAGCTCGCGCAAGATCGCCGACATCATCGGCGTGATCGACGGCATCGCGTTCCAGACCAACATCCTCGCGCTGAACGCGGCCGTCGAAGCGGCGCGCGCGGGCGAGCAGGGGCGCGGCTTCGCGGTCGTCGCCGGCGAAGTGCGGGCGCTCGCGCAGCGCAGCGCGCACGCGGCGAAAGAGATCAAGACGCTGATCGGCGCGAGCGTCGAGCGTGTCGAATCGGGCGCGCGGCGCGTGGATGAAGCGGGCCGCACGATGGAGGACATCGTCGCGCAGGTGAAGCGCGTGTCGGATCTGATTGCGGCGATCAGCGCGTCGACGGCCGAGCAGAGCACCGGCGTCGCGCAGGTCGATCAGGCGGTCGTGCATCTCGACACGATCACGCAGCAGAATGCGGCGCTCGTCGAACAGAGCGCGGCGGCGTCGGCGAGCCTGAAGCAGCAGGCCGCGCGGCTCGTGGATGCGATCGAGGTGTTTCGCTGAACGCGTGCGACGCGAGGAGGAAAGTGACGCGGGCGCGGCGGAGAGGGCACCGGCCCGCGTCGGGTCCGCCCGGTTCCGGCCGGGCGGGCCGCGCCGTCAGACGGCGAGACAGAGGTACTTGATCACGACGTAGTCGTCGATCCCGTAGTGCGAGCCTTCGCGGCCGAGGCCCGACTGCTTGACGCCGCCGAACGGCGCGACCTCGTTCGAGATCAGCCCGGTGTTGACGCCGACCATGCCGTATTCGAGCGCTTCGGCGACCTTCCACACGCGGCCGATGTCGCGGCTGTAGAAGTACGCGGCGAGGCCGAATTCGGTGTCGTTCGCGAGGCGGATCACTTCGTCGTCGCTGCCGAACTTGAACAGCGGCGCGAGCGGCCCGAACGTCTCTTCCTTCGCGACCTTCATCGCCGGCGTGACGCCCGTCAGCACGGTCGGCTCGAAGAAGCCGTGGCCCAGCGCGTGACGCTTGCCGCCGGTCACGACGGTCGCGCCCTTCGCAAGGGCGTCCTCGATGTGCGCCTCGACCTTCAGCACGGCCGCCTCGTTGATCAGCGGACCCTGCATCACGCCCGGCTCGGTGCCGCGCCCGACCTTCAGCTCGGCGACCGCCGCCGCGAGCTTCTGCGCGAACTGGTCGTACACGGCTTCGTGCACGTAGAAGCGGTTCGTGCAGACGCAGGTCTGGCCGCTGTTGCGGTACTTCGACGCGATCGCGCCCTGCACGGCCGCATCGAGATCGGCATCGTCGAACACGATGAACGGCGCGTTGCCGCCGAGCTCCAGCGACACCTTCTTCACCGTCGCCGCGCATTGCGCCATCAGCAGACGGCCGACCGGCGTCGAGCCGGTGAACGACAGCTTGCGCACGATCGGGTTCGACGTCAGTTCGCCGCCGATCGCCTTCGGATCGCCGGTGACGACGCTGAACACGCCGGCCGGCACGCCCGCGCGTTCGGCGAGCACGGCCATCGCGAGCGCCGAGAACGGCGTCGCTTCGGCCGGCTTCACGACGATCGGGCAGCCGGCCGCGAGCGCGGGACCGACCTTGCGCGTGATCATCGCCGCCGGGAAATTCCACGGCGTGATCGCCGCGCACACGCCCACCGGCTCCTTCGTCACGACGATGCGCTTGTCGCTCGCCGGCGTCGGGATCGTGTCGCCGTACACGCGCTTGCCTTCCTCGGCGAACCACTCGAGGAACGACGCCGCATAGCCGATCTCGCCCTTCGCTTCGGCGAGCGACTTGCCCTGCTCGGTGGTGAGGATCAGCGCGAGATCGTCGGCGTTTTCCATCATCAGGTCGTGCCACTTGCGCAGGATCGCCGCGCGCTCCTTCGCGGTCTTCTTGCGCCACGCCGGCCACGCGGCGTTGGCCGCGTCGATCGCCTGGCGCGTCTCGGCCGCGCCCATCGTCGGCACGGTGCCGACGAGGCCGCCCGTGGCCGGATTGCGGACCTCGAACGTCTCGCCGTTCGCCGCGCCTTGCCATTCGCCGTTGATGTACGCCTGCTGGCGGAACAGCGACGGATCTTTCAGTGCCAGGGTTTCTTGAACAGTGCTCATTCCGGTACCTGCTGTGAAGATGAAACGGCCGCCGCCGTCCTCACGACGGCGGCGGCACATTCGGTTGACGGGAACTCAGGCCGGCACGCCGACCGTTTCCTTCAGCACTTCCTCGAGGATCGCGAGCGCTTCGTCGAACACGGCTTGCGGGATCGTCAGCGGGAACAGGAAGCGCACGACGTTCGAGTACACGCCGCACACGAGCAGCAGCAGCCCGCGCTCGAGCGCACGCGCCTGCACGCGCTTCGTGAATTCGGCGTCCGGCTCGCCGGTGCCCGGCTTCATGAACTCGACCGCGATCATCGCGCCCGGGCCGCGCACGTCGGCGATCTGCGGCACCTCGGCCTGCAGCGCGTTCAGCTTCGCCTTCAGCGTGTCGCCGAGCTGCGTCGCGCGCTCGCACAGCTTTTCTTCGTCGATGATCTCGAGCACCGCGTGCGCCGACGCGACCGCGAGCGGGTTGCCCGCATACGTGCCGCCGAGGCCGCCCGGCGCGGCCGCGTCCATCACGTCCGCACGGCCGACCACGCCCGACAGCGGCATGCCGCCCGCGAGGCTCTTCGCCATCGTGATCAGGTCGGCCAGCACGTCGTAGTGCTGCATCGCGAACAGCTTGCCGGTACGCGCGAAGCCCGTCTGCACTTCGTCGGCGATCAGCAGGATGCCGTGCTCGTTACAGATCTTGCGCAGCGCGCGCACGAACTCGGCCGGCGCCGGGTTGAAGCCGCCTTCGCCCTGGACCGGTTCGAAGATGATCGCGGCGACGCGCTTCGGATCGATGTCGGCCTTGAACAGCATCTCGATCGCCTTGATCGAGTCGGCGGTCGTCACGCCGTGCACGGCGTTCGGGTACGGCGCGTGGAACACGTCGCCCGGGAACGGACCGAAGTTCAGCTTGTACGGGGCGACCTTGCCGGTCAGCGCCATGCCCATCATCGTGCGGCCGTGGAAGCCGCCCGAGAACGCGATCACGCCCGGACGGCCGGTTGCCGCGCGTGCGATCTTGATCGCGTTTTCGACGGCTTCGGCGCCGGTCGTGAAGAACGCCGTCTTTTTCGGGAAGTCGCCCGGCGCGCGTTCGTTGATCTTTTCGGCCAGCTCGACGTACGACGCGTACGGCACGATCTGGTAGGCGGTGTGCGTGAAGAGGTCCAGCTGCTCCGCGATCGCCTTGACGATCTTCGGATGACGATGGCCCGTGTTCAGCACCGCGATGCCCGCGGCGAAATCGATGAAACGGCGGCCTTCGACGTCCCACAGCTCCGCGTTCTCGGCGCGGGCGGCGTAGAAGTCGCACATCACTCCGACGCCGCGCGGGGTCGCGGCGTTCTTGCGGGCCAGCAGGTCGGCATTCTTCACGGTCATCTCCTTGATGTTCTGTCCGGTGAGGTGAGAGGCGGGCGCATCGGCAAACCCATGGTCGCGACTATAATCACATTTGGCTCTGGCAATCAGAGCCATTTCAATAAATAGTTAGGAGCCAATCATGCGCGCAAGCGTGTTGTCGGACTGGCTTGCGCAGCGCCTCGTGCGCGGCGGCGAGCAGCCGATCTACCGGCAGCTGCATCGGCTGCTGCAGCAGGCGATCCTGTCGCGCGAACTGCCGGCCGGCGCGCGCGTGCCGTCGTCGCGGCTGCTCGCGGCCGAGCTCGGGATCGCGCGCAACACGGTCACGCAGGTGTACGAGCAGCTCGCGCTCGAGGGCTATGTGCATTCCGCGACCGGCCGCGGCACGTTCGTTGCCGACAGCGCGCCCGACGAGATCGTCGGCGCGCCGCCCGAGACGGGCGCGCGGCATGCGGCCGTGCAGCCGTCGGCGCGCGCGCTGTCCGCGCGCGGCACGCGGCTGGTCGAGGGCGCCGGCGTGTCGAAGCGGCAGGGCGGCGCTTTCATGCCGGGCGTGCCCGATGTGTCGCGATTTCCGGCGCGCGTGTGGACGCGGCTCCACAACAAGTACTGGCGGCGGCTGCGCCCCGATCTCCTGACTTACGCGCCGGGCGGCGGGCTCGCGCTGCTGCGCGAGGCGCTGGCCGACTATCTGCGCACGTCGCGCTCGGTGCGCTGCACGCCCGAGCAGATCGTGATCACGACCGGCATCCACCAGTCGATCGACCTCGCGGTGCGGCTGCTGACCGATCCGGGCGACGCGATCTGGACCGAGGACCCGTGCTATTGGGGCGTGCGCAGCGTGCTGAATGTGTCGGGGCTCACGACGCGGCCGATTCCGGTCGACGACGAAGGGATCGCGCCGAGCGCCGCCGATCTCGCCGAGCCGCCGAAGCTGATGCTCGTCACGCCGTCGCACCAGTATCCGCTCGGCATGGTGATGAGCCTCGCGCGGCGGCGGATGCTGCTCGAATATGCGCGCCAGCACGGCTGCTGGATCATCGAGGACGACTACGACAGCGAGTTCCGCTACGGCAGCCGGCCGCTCGCGTCGCTGCAGGGGCTCGATACGGCCGGGCAGGTGATTTACGTCGGCAGCTTCGGGAAGACGCTGTTTCCGGGCCTGCGCGTCGGCTATCTGGTGGCGCCGGAGCCGCTCGCGGAAAGCTTCGCGACCGCGAGCGCCGAGCTCTATCGAGAAGGTCAGCTGCTGCAGCAGGCGGTGCTCGCGGAGTTCATCGCGGAAGGGCATTTCGTATCGCACATTCGCAAGATGCGCACGCTGTATGGCCAGCGCCGCGAGGTGCTGCTCGACGCGGTCGCGCGCCGCTACGGCGACGCGCTCCAGGCGCTCGGCAGCGATGCGGGGCTGCATCTCGTCACGCGGCTGCCGGACGGCGTCGACGATCGCGCGGTCGCGCAGGCCGCGCTCGAACGCAATATCGTCGTGCGGCCCTTGTCGGGTTATTACGCGGATCGCGCGCGCGCATCGTCGGGACTGCTGCTTGGTTACGCGTGCGTGCCGGAAGACGAGATCGCGACGGCGTTCGCGACGCTCGCGGAGGCGATCGACGCGCGGGCCTTCGTGCGGCCCGACACCGCGGCCGCGTAGCGGCGCGCGCGCACGTGCGCATGCACATGTAGGCGCAGGCGCGCGCTACAGCCGAATCAGCGCCGCGCCCGCGACGACGAGCGCACACGCGACGAGCCGCTGCGCACCGGGCCGCTCGCGCATCGCGAACCAGCCGATTGCGACCGCGAAGATCGAGCTCGTCTCGCGCAGCGCGGACACGGTCGCGACCGGCAGATGCCGATACGCGATGATCACGATGCCGTAGGCGGCGAGCGAGATCGTGCCGGCGATCGCGCCCGGGCGCAGCGTGGCGCGCGAGCCGAACACCGCTTTCGGGCCGCCGCGCATCGCGCAGACGAGCGCGAGCTGCGGCACGCTCCACAGCAGATACACCCACGCGATGTAGCCGAGCGCGCTGCCCGATTCGCGCGCGCCGATCCCGTCGCAGATCGAATACGCGGCGATGAACACGCCGGTGAGCAGCGCGTACGGCACCCCTTCGCCGGAAAACCGGAAGCCGCGCCGCAGCGCGAGCGACATGATGCCGAGCGACACGAGCGCGATGCCCGCGAAGCCGAACGGCGTCGGGCGTTCGCCGAGCGCCGCGAACGCGAGCACCGAGACGAGCAGGGGCGAGAGGCCACGTGCGATCGGATAGATCTGCCCGAACTCGCCGCTGCGATAGGCGCGCACGAGCGTGAAGCAGTACGCGACCTCGAGCACCGCCGATGCGCCCACATACGGCCACGCGCTGCGCGTCGGCGCGGGCAGCAGCGCGGTGCCGAGCACGCCGAATGCGAGGTACGGCAGCGACATCGTGCCGAGCTGCACGAGGCGGTCGTCGCTGACGTGCAGGAACGCGTTCCAGATCGCGTGCAGCAGCGCGGAACACAGCACGAGACCGATGAACAGATGATCCATGAACGGGCGGCGCGGCGCGGAGGAAAGGGCGTGGGCGGGCCGTCATTATGTGGGCATTGCGCGCGCGCACGAGGAATTGTCGATAATAGAACGTTGTTATTCACCGATTCACCGGATGCCGACGATGACCGAAGCCACCCAAGCCCCGCCCGCCGTTCCCCGTCTCACGAGCCTGTCGCACGGCGGCGGCTGCGGCTGCAAGATCGCGCCGGGCGTGCTCTCCGAGCTGCTGAAGCGCGCGACGCCGCCCGCGCTGTTCCCGGATCTCCTGGTCGGCACCGAGACGTCCGACGATGCGGCCGTCTATCGGCTGAACGACGAGCAGGCGATTGTCGCGACGACCGACTTCTTCATGCCGATCGTCGACGATCCGTTCGACTTCGGCCGCATCGCGGCCACCAACGCGCTGTCCGACGTCTATGCGATGGGCGGCAAGCCGATTCTCGCGCTCGCGCTCGTCGGGATGCCGATCAACGTGCTGCCGCACGAAACGATCGCGGCCGTGCTGCGCGGCGGCGAATCGGTGTGTGCGGACGCGGGCATTCCGGTCGCGGGCGGTCACTCGATCGATTCGGTTGAGCCGATCTACGGGCTCGCGGCGATCGGCGTCGTGCATCCGTCGCGCGTGAAACGCAATGCGGCCGCGCGCGCCGGCGACGTGCTCGTGCTCGGCAAGCCGCTCGGCGTCGGCGTGCTGTCGGCCGCGCTGAAAAAGAACCGGCTCGACGATGCCGGCTATGCGCAGATGATCGCGACGACGACGAAGCTGAACCGGCCCGGCGCCGAACTCGCCGCGCTGCCGGGCGTGCATGCGCTGACCGACGTGACCGGCTTCGGGCTGCTCGGCCACACGCTCGAGCTTGCACGCGGCGCGACGCTCACCGCACGCGTGCATTACGCGTCGCTGCCGTGGCTCGCGGGCGTCGAAGCGTTTGCGGCGGACGGCATCGTCACCGGCGCGTCGGGCCGCAACTGGGCCGCGTATGGCGCGGACGTGCGCATCGCCGACACGCTGCCGCCGGCCGCGCAGGCGCTGCTCACCGATCCGCAGACCTCGGGCGGGCTGCTAGTCGCCTGTGCGCCCGATGCGGTCGACGACGTGCTCGCGTGCTTCCGTGCGGACGGCTTCGATCGCGCGGCCGTGATCGGCGAGATGGTCGACGGGCCCGCACGCGTCGACGTCGCGTGACACGCTTTTCCCGCGCGGTTTCCGGCATCGAAGGCCGACGGCGCTTCGATTACTTCGACGACCGATGAACGACTTCCTGTTCGGGCTGATGATCGCGCTGTCGGTCGGGCCCGTTGCGCTGATGATCGCGAACTACGGAATGCGCGCCGGCACCGCGAGCGGCGTGCGCGCGGCCGTCGGCGTCGCGACGGCGGACGGCTGCTATGCGGTCGTCGCGTTCACGATCGGCGCGATGCTGGCGAGCACGCTCGCGTCGCATCTGTCGCTGTTCCGTGTGGTCGGCGCGCTCGTGCTGCTCGCGATGGGCGCGCGGATGCTGTGGCAGGCGCTGCGCGATCGTCGCCGCACGCTCGACGGCGCGGCGCCGCCGCCCGGCGCGCGTCCGTTCACGTCGATGTTTCTGATGACGCTCGCGAATCCGCTGACGATCCTGCTGTTCTACGGCTATGCGACGGCCGCTGCCGCCTCGCACCGCCACTGGCTGCTCGGCGCCGCCTGCGTGTTCGCCGGCAGCCTCGCCGGCCAGCTCGTGTTCGCGTTCGGCGGCAGTGCGATCGGTCGACTCGTCAAATCGCCGGCGCTGCTGGCCGCGAGCCATGTCGTCGCGGCGCTCGTCGTGCTCGGCTACGGCGTAGCGGGCCTCGCGCGGCTCTAAAGCCGCACGCGCCGCACCGCGCCCGCGTTTCGTAGTCCGCTGACGCGCGGTCGATGCGCGTTCTATACTCGGTCGCGCAGTCTCCGACAGCCGTTCTCATTTCACATTCCCGACACAAGGAACGCCGATGCTGACTCGCTCGATTCTTTCCGCCGCCGCCTTCTCGCTCGCGGCCTGCGCGACCGCGCCGTCGATCGCACAGGACAATCCGGGCAACGCGGGCAACGACTTTGCCGAAACCGGTGCACAGGGCCGCCCGGTGAAGGTCATGATCGTCACGATGTTCGGGCCGGAAGGCCAGGCCTGGCTCGACCGGCTCGGCCCGTGGCGCGACGTCGCGGTGCCGGGCCTGTCGCCCGACTATCCGGCCGTGCACTGCAACCGTCAGGACGTCTGCGTGATCACGACCGGCATGGGCTACGCGAACGCCGCCGCGTCGATCATGGCGCTGACGTTCTCGCAGCGCTTCGACCTGCGGCGCACGTATTTTCTGATCTCGGGCATCGCGGGCGTCGATCCGGCGCAAGGCACGGTCGGCTCCGCCGCATGGGCGAAGTACCTCGTCGATTTCAGCCTGCAATGGGAGCTCGACGCGCGCGAGATTCCGGCCGGCTGGAACACGGGCTATCTCGGCATCAACACGAAGAGCCCGAACGACAAGCCGCCGCTCGACTATCGCACCGAAGTGTTCCAGCTCAATCCGCAGCTCGCGGATGCCGCCTACGCACTGTCGCGCAACGTCGTGCTCGCCGATAGCGCGCAGGCGCAGGCCGCGCGCGCGAAATTCTCGTATGCGCCGGCGAACCGGCCGCCGAGCGTGATCCGCTGCGACACGTCGTCGGGCAACACGTGGTTCTCCGGCACGCTGCTCGGCGAGCGCGCGCGTCAATGGACGAAGATCCTGACCGACGGCAAGGGCACCTACTGCATGACCGCGCAGGAAGACAACGCGACGTTCGAAGCGCTCAAGCGCGCGGCGAGCGTCAAGCGTGTCGATCTGTCGCGCGTCGCGGTGCTGCGTACGGGCTCGGACTTCGACCGTCCGTACGACGGCCAGACGAGCGCGGACAACCTGCTGAACTACGCGGACCAGGGCGGCTTCGCGCCCGCGACCGAGAACCTGTACCGCGCGGGCAACCCGCTCGTGCAGGACATCGTGTCGCACTGGAGCGAATGGCGCAACGGCGTGCCGCACCGCTGACACGGCACGCGCGCCGGTAAGGCGTACGACCGCGACGGTCGGGTCAACGCGATGGCGAACCCGAACGGAACGGCGTCCATACCGGCGTGCTGTCGTCCCAATGATCGAGCGGCGAGGGAAGTTGGTCGTTCATCATCTGCTCCTGCAATTCACGGATTGATCGGCGATGGATCGACGGCGCCGCGCGCGGGGCGTACCCGCTGCGCGGCGTCGTGCGTTTACCGGCCCGCGCCGGCGAGCTGGTTGCCTTCCGGCGTCGGGCGATACGGGCCCTGCGCGAGTTCGATGCCCTGCGGATACGAGGTGGCCTTGCGCAGATAGGCGAGCGTGCCGTCGCGGCGTGCCTGTTCGACTTCCGCGCGGACTTCCGTGCGCGTGCGCGGGCCGTTGTGCTGCGTGTACGACGACGTGTTGCCGTAGTCGCCGACGTGCGGCGTATCGGTATCGGCGAATGCCGGTGCCGATACGGCGAGTGCGACGGCGACGGCGGAAAGAAGATGGCGGCGATTCATGGCGAAACTCCTGTTCGATCGATACGGGCGGCGCTCGGGCGCGCCCGGTCCCGCCGAGGCGGGATCTGTTCGATGCGCAACGCTGTGCGCGACAGGGTTTACTCTAGGAGCGTCGTCCGCTGCGATAAATGCGACGGACGCGAATTGAATTGTCGTCAGAGAGGAACAATCGCGATCCGCATTGTCGGCAGGGGTATTCGCCGTTCGCCGACGATCGCGCCGAACCGCATGCGCGCGGGCCTGACGCGGATGTCGTGCGATTCGTCCGACGATGTTCGAGCGATGTGCGCGCGATTCACGCGCGTCGCGCAAAGGTGCGATGCGGATCGGGAAACGATCGCGCGCATCGCGCGATCGCGGCACGCAGAAGGAAATGCAAAGAGGAAGGCGGGACGGTGCCCGGGCCGTCCGCCCGTGCACCGCGATACGCGCGCGTGCGCGTCAGACGATCATGCGACCCATTCGTTGATGACGGGCGTGTCGAGCACCGGTGCGCGCTCGGCTTCCTCGAACGTGCGCTTGCTGCACGTCGCGTCGAGGCTGCCCTTGCCGCTCAGCAGCGGGCAGCGGTCGAACACCTCGGCGACCCAGTCGACGAACACGCGCACCTTCGGCGAAAGATGGCGGCTGTGCGGATACACGACCGAGATCGGCATCGGCAGCGGCTTGAAGCCCGGCAGCACTTCCTTCAGGCGGCCTTCGCGCAGATGCGGCAGCACCATGAAGAGCGGCGGCTGGATCAGCCCGAAGCCTTCGAGCCCGCAGGTCACATACGCGTCCGCGTCGTTCACCGACACGATGCCGTTCATCTTGACCTCGACTTCCTTGCCGTCGATCAGGAACGACCAGTCGATCGTGCGGCCCGTGCGGCTCGAAAAATAATTGACGGCCTTGTGCTGGCTCAGGTCTTCGATCGTCTGCGGCTCGCCGTACTTCTCGAGATAGGCCGGCGCGGCGACCGACACGCCCTCGAACAGCCCGACGCGGCGCGCGACGAGCGACGAATCCTGCAGCGCGCCGACGCGGATCACGCAGTCGACGCCTTCCTGCAGCAGATCGACCGGACGATCGGACAGGCCGAGCTGCAGATCGATGTCCGGATAGCGCGTATGGAATTCGCAGAGCGAAGGAATCACGAGTAGCCGCCCGATCGAGCCCGGCATGTCGACACGCAACTTTCCGTGCGGCTTCCGGTTGTTGTTCTGGAAGCTCGCCTCGGTTTCCTCGACGTCCGCGAGGATGCGCACGCAGCGTTCGTAGTAGGCGGCGCCGTCGGGCGTCAGCGACAGCCGGCGCGTGGTCCGGTGCATCAGCCGCACGCCGAGGAACGCTTCGAGATTCTGGATGATCGTCGTGACGGACGCGCGCGGCAGGCCGAGCGTCTCCGCTGCCTTCGTGAAGCTGCTCGTGTCGACGACGCGAGTAAACACCTGCATGGCCTGAAGCCGGTCCATCACTACCTCCGCAATCTAATGAGCCCCGGAACGAACGAGGCTGCGCTGCCTCGTGGGCAGACGCAGCCTGGATTGTTCGGGGGCGTTGAATTGTGTTGCCGGATTATAGGCATTTATCCGGATGTCTGCCGGACCCAGAATTCGATCCATCTCGAAATGGACGATGCATCGTCATGGACGCTTCCGAATTCAGCAAATTCCTGAAATCCGCACTGCCCGCCGAAGCCAGAGCCGGCGCGGCCCTGGCGGTCACGGAGCTGGAAATTCCGGGCTACGCGCAGGACATCGCGCTGCGCCTCTATCGCCGCCCCGACAAGACCGGGTTGCCAGTAGTGCTTTATTTCCACGGCGGCGGTTTCGTGCGCGGCACGCTCGACGACGCGGATTTCGCCGCGCGCTTTTTAGCAGAACGCTTACCGGCGCTCGTAGTGTCGGTCGACTATTCGCTCGCGCCCGCGTTTCCGTTTCCGGCCGCGCCGGAAGACGCGTATCGCGCGGCCGTCTGGGCCGCGACGCGCGCCCGCGCGTTCGGCGGCAATCCGAAGAAGATCGGCGTCGCGGGACACGACGCGGGCGGACAGCTCGCGAACTGCCTCGCGTTCATCGCGCGCGATCGCGGCGAAGTGCCGATCGTCGCGCAGGCGCTGTTCGGGCCGATGCTCGACCCGAGCATGACGCGCATCGGCGATGCCGAACGTCTCGCGTCGGACATCACCGCACGCGAATGCGCGGCCTGTTATCGCGCCTATCTGCCGCAGGCGTCGCAACGCATGCATCCGTACGCGGCGCCGCTCGAGTCGGTGCGCCTCTCGGGGCTGCCGCCGACGCTGATCGTCACCGCGCAGAACGACGTGCTGCACGTCGAAGCGGAGAAATACGCGGGCTGCCTGATTTCGTCGGGCGTGCTGACGCAGGTGATCCGCTATCCGGACGTCACGCATGCCGCGCTCGCGACGCACGAAGCCGCCTTCGACGAAGCCGTGCGCTTCTTCCAGTGCCGCTTCCAGGCGCGCCAGCCGAATCGCAACGAATAACCAATCCAATCCACGCTTACCGGAGATCTACATGGCCATCCTACGCACCTCCCGCTCCCGCATCGCGACCGCTGCGGTCGCGACGCTCGCCGTCGTCGGCCTCGGGACGTTCGGCGCGATGCGCGTGAACGCGAACGCGCCCGAGAAGGCCGCCGCCCCGCTGACGGAAGTCGACGTCGCGACGGTCGTTCCGCAGACCGTGACCGACTGGCAAAGCTATTCGGGCCGCCTCGAGGCGGTCGAGAAGGTCGACGTGCGCCCGCAGGTATCGGGCACGATCGTCGCGGTGAACTTCAAGGACGGCGCGCTCGTGAAGAAGGGCGACGTGCTGTTCGTGATCGATCCGCGCCCGTACCAGGCCGAAGTCGACCGCGCCGCCGCACAGCTCGCGGCCGCGCAGGCACGCAACGGCTACGCGCAGAGCGACTGGCAGCGCGCGCAGCGGCTGATCGGCGACAACGCGATCGCCAAGCGCGACTACGACGAGAAGCAGAACGCCGCGCGCGAAGCGGCCGCGAACCTCAAGGCGGCCGAAGCCGCGCTCGAGACCGCGCGCATCAATCTCGGCTATACGCGGATCACCGCGCCCGTGTCGGGCCGCGTGTCGCGCGCGGAGATCACGCTCGGCAACGTCGTGTCGGCCGGTGCATCGGCGCCGCCGCTCACGACGCTCGTGTCGGTGTCGCCGATCTACGCGTCGTTCGACGCGGACGAGCAGACCTATCTGCAATACATCAACGGCGCGCGCAACGGCCGCAAGGTGCCGGTCGAACTCGGCCTCGCCAACGAGACCGGCTATTCGCGCAGCGGCGAGATCGATTCGGTCGACAACCGGCTCGATACGTCGTCCGGCACGATCCGCGTGCGCGCGCGTTTCGACAACGCCGACGGCACGCTCGTCCCGGGCCTGTATGCACGCGTGAAGGTCGGCGGCAGCGCGCCGCATGCCGCGCTGCTCGTCGACGATGCGGCGATCAACACCGATCAGGACAAGAAGTTCGTGTTCGTCGTCGATCAGCAGGGCCGCGTGTCGTATCGCGAAGTGCAGCCGGGCATGCAGCACGGCAATCAGCGCGTGATCGTGAGCGGCCTGGCCGCCGGCGACCGCGTGATCGTGAACGGCACGCAGCGCGTGCGCCCCGGCGAGCAGGTGAAGCCGCACATGGTGCCGATGACGGGCGGCGACGCACCGTCGGCGCCGATCGCGAGCACGGCGAAGCCGGCCGCTCCGGCGAAGGCGGATTCGTAAGCGGCGCGCCGCTTCGCATCCGCGTTCAACCAGACAGAGTCACCCATGAACATATCCAAATTCTTTATCGACCGGCCGATCTTCGCAGGGGTGCTATCGGTGCTCATCCTGCTCGGCGGGGTGATCGCGATGTTCCTGCTGCCGATTTCGGAATATCCGGAAGTCGTGCCGCCTTCGGTGATCGTGAAGGCGCAGTATCCGGGCGCGAACCCGAAGGTGATCGCCGAGACGGTCGCATCGCCGCTCGAAGAGCAGATCAACGGCGTCGAGGACATGCTCTACATGCAGTCGCAGGCGAACAGCGACGGCAACATGACGATCACCGTCACGTTCAAGCTCGGCACCGATCCGGACAAGGCCACGCAGCTCGTGCAGAACCGCGTGAACCAGGCGCTGCCGCGCCTGCCGGAAGACGTGCAGCGGCTCGGCATCACGACCGTGAAAAGCTCGCCGACGCTGACGATGGTCGTCCACCTGATCTCGCCGGACAACCGCTACGACATGACGTATCTGCGCAACTACGCGCTGATCAACGTGAAGGATCGCTTGTCGCGGATCCAGGGCGTCGGCCAGGTACAGCTGTGGGGCTCGGGCGACTACGCGATGCGCGTGTGGCTCGATCCGCAGAAGGTCGCGCAGCGCGGGCTCGCCGCCGAAGACGTCGTGCAGGCGATCCGCGAGCAGAACGTGCAGGTCGCGGCCGGCGTGATCGGCGCGTCGCCATCGCTGCCCGGCACGCCGCTGCAGCTGTCGGTGAACGCGCGCGGCCGTCTGCAGACCGAGGAAGAATTCGGCGACATCGTCGTGAAGACGACGCCGGACGGCGGCGTCACGCATCTGCGCGACATCGCGCGCATCGAGCTCGACGCGTCGGAATACGGCCTGCGCTCGCTGCTCGACAACAAGCCGGCCGTCGCGATGGCGATCAACCAGTCGCCGGGCGCGAACTCGCTGCAGATCTCCGACGAAGTGCGCAAGACGATGGCCGAGCTGAAGCAGGACATGCCGGCCGGCGTCGACTACAAGATCGTCTACGACCCGACGCAGTTCGTGCGTTCGTCGATCAAGGCCGTCGTGCATACGCTGCTCGAAGCGATCGCGCTCGTCGTGATCGTCGTGATCGTGTTCCTGCAGACGTGGCGTGCATCGATCATTCCGCTGATCGCGGTGCCGGTGTCGATCGTCGGTACGTTCTCGCTGCTGCTCGGCTTCGGCTATTCGATCAATGCGCTGTCGCTGTTCGGGATGGTGCTCGCGATCGGGATCGTCGTCGACGATGCGATCGTCGTCGTCGAGAACGTCGAGCGCAACATCGAGAACGGGATGAGCGCGCGGCAGGCGACCTACAAGGCGATGCAGGAAGTGAGCGGGCCGATCATCGCAATCGCGCTGACGCTCGTCGCGGTGTTCGTGCCGCTCGCGTTCATGTCGGGCCTGACCGGCCAGTTCTACAAGCAGTTCGCGATGACGATCGCGATCTCGACGGTGATCTCGGCGTTCAACTCGCTGACGCTGTCGCCGGCGCTGTCCGCGATTCTGCTGAAGGGTCACGGCGACAAGGAAGACTGGCTCACGCGCGTCATGAACCGCGTGCTCGGCGGCTTCTTCCGGCGCTTCAACAAGCTGTTCCATCGCGGCGCGGAGAACTACGGCCGCGGCGTGCGCGGCGTGCTGTCGCGCAAGGCCGTGATGCTGGGCGTGTATCTCGTGCTGGTCGGCGCGACCGTGCTCGTGTCGAAGATCGTGCCGGGCGGCTTCGTGCCCGCGCAGGACAAGGAATACCTGATCGCGTTCGCGCAGCTGCCGAACGGTGCGTCGCTCGACCGCACCGAGAAGGTGATTCGCGACATGGGGTCGATCGCGCTGAAGCAGCCGGGCGTCGAGAGCGCCGTCGCGTTCCCGGGGCTGTCGGTGAACGGCTTCACGAACAGCTCGAGCGCGGGCATCGTGTTCGTCACGCTGAAGCCGTTCTCGGAGCGGCACGGCAAGGCGCTGTCGGCCGGTGCTATCGCGGGCGCGCTGAATCAGCAGTACGCAAGCATCAAGGATTCGTTCGTCGCGGTGTTCCCGCCGCCGCCGGTGCTCGGCCTCGGCACGCTCGGCGGTTTCAAGATGCAGATCGAGGATCGCGGTGCGGTCGGCTATGCGAAGCTGTCGGATGCGACCAACGACTTCATCAAGCGTGCGCAGCAGGCGCCCGAACTCGGCCCGCTGTTTACGAGCTACCAGATCAACGTACCGCAGCTCAACGTCGATCTCGATCGCGTGAAGGCGAAGCAGCTCGGCGTGTCGGTGACGGACGTGTTCAACACGATGCAGGTGTATCTCGGTTCGCTGTACGTGAACGACTTCAACCGCTTCGGACGCGTGTATCAGGTGCGCGTGCAGGCCGATGCGCCGTTCCGTCAGCGCGCGGACGACATCCTGCAGCTGAAGACGCGCAATGCTGCCGGCGAGATGGTGCCGCTGTCGTCGCTCGTGACCGTGACGCCGACGTTCGGCCCCGAAATGGTCGTGCGCTACAACGGCTACACGGCAGCCGACATCAACGGCGGCCCGGCGCCCGGCTATTCGTCGGGGCAGGCGCAGGCCGCGATCGAGCGCATCGCGCACGAAACGCTGCCGCGCGGCGTGCGGTTCGAGTGGACCGACCTCACGTACCAGCAGATCCTGGCCGGCGATTCGGCGATCTGGGTGTTCCCGATCAGCGTGCTGCTCGTGTTCCTCGTGCTCGCCGCGCTGTACGAAAGCCTGACGCTGCCGCTCGCGGTGATCCTGATCGTGCCGATGAGCATTCTGTCGGCGCTGACCGGCGTATGGCTCACGCACGGCGACAACAACATCTTCACGCAGATCGGCTTGATGGTGCTGGTGGGGCTGTCGGCGAAGAACGCGATCCTGATCGTCGAATTCGCGCGCGAGCTCGAACACGACGGCAAGACGCCGCTCGAGGCCGCGATCGAGGCGAGCCGGCTGCGTCTGCGCCCGATCCTGATGACGTCGATCGCCTTCATCATGGGCGTCGTGCCGCTCGTCACGTCGACGGGCGCGGGCTCGGAGATGCGCCATGCGATGGGTGTCGCGGTGTTCTTCGGGATGCTCGGCGTCACGCTGTTCGGGCTGATGCTGACGCCGGTGTTCTACGTCGTGCTGCGCACGCTCGCGGGCGGCAAGATTCACGTCGCCGGCAAGGATTCGGCCGGTTACGGCGTGCCCGCACCGGATGCTTGAGGACAACAAGATGGACAACATGCACAACACAAACGGCCTGATGCGTATCGCGAAGGTGGCGGCCGCAAGCACGCTGCTCGCGACGCTGCTCGCCGCGTGCGCGGTGGGCCCCGACTACAAGCGCCCGGACGTCACGACGCCCGCGGCGTTCAAGGAAGCGCCGACGCTCGCGCCCGGCGAGCAGGCCGGCACGTGGAAGCCGGCCGAGCCCGCCGATGGCGCGCATCGCGGCGAATGGTGGAAGGTGTTCGGCGATCCCGTGCTCGACGCGCTCGAGGAACAGGCGCTCGCCGCGAACCAGAACCTGAAGGCCGCGGCCGCACGCGTCGAGGAGGCGCGCGCCGCGACGCGCACCGCGCGCTCGCAGTGGTTCCCGCAGGTCGGCGTCGGCTTCGGGCCGACGCGCGAAGGGCTTTCGTCGGCGTCGCAGTTCCAGCCGCAGGGCACGGGGCCGACCAACGCGACGCTGTGGCGCGCGCAGGGCACCGTGTCGTACGAGGCCGACCTGTTCGGCCGCGTGAGCCGCAACGTCGAGGCGTCGCGCGCCGATCAGGCGCAAAGCGAAGCGCTGTTCCGTTCGGTGCAGCTCGCGCTGCAGGCCGACGTCGCGCAGAACTACTTCGAACTGCGCCAGCTCGATTCGGATCAGGACTTGTACCGCCGCACGGTGGAACTGCGCGAGGAGGCGCTGAAGCTCGTGCAGCGCCGGTTCAACGAAGGCGACATCAGCGAGCTCGACGTGTCGCGTGCGAAGAACGAGCTTGCGTCGGCGCAGGCCGATGCGGTCGGCGTCGCGCGCCGCCGCGCGGCGTCCGAGCATGCGCTCGCCATTCTGCTCGGCAAGGCGCCGGCCGATTTCGCGTTCAAGGAAACGCCGCTCGTGCCGGTCGCGGTGAAGATTCCGCCGGGATTGCCGTCCGCGCTGCTCGAACGCCGTCCGGACGTCGCGGCGGCCGAGCGTGCGATGGCGGCTGCGAACGCACGGATCGGGCTCGCGAAGTCCGCGTATTTCCCGAAGCTCGACATCACCGGATCGTTCGGCTATGAAGCGTCGACGCTCGGCAACCTGTTCCTGTGGTCGAGCCGCACGTTCCTGCTCGGCCCGTTCGCGGGCACCGCGCTGACGCTGCCGCTGTTCGACGGCGGACGCCGCGCGGCCGGTGTGCAGCAGGCGCGCGCGCAGTACGACGAACAGGTCGCGAACTATCGGCAGCAGGTGCTCGTCGCGTTCCGCGAGGTCGAGGACAATCTCGCCGATCTGCGGCTGCTCGACGATCAGATCCGCGCGCAGAATGCGGCCGTCAATGCGTCGCGCCGTGCGGCGACGCTGTCGCGGACGCAGTATCAGGAAGGTGAAGTCGCGTATCTCGACGTGATCGACAGCGAGCGCTCGGTGCTGCAGTCGCAGCTGCAGGCGAATCAGTTGACGGGTGCGCAGGCGGTGTCGACGGTGAACCTGATCCGTGCGCTGGGCGGCGGCTGGGGGGATATGCCGGCGTCGACGGCGGTCGGCGATGCGGCGACGGGCACGCAGGACGTCGCCGTGCGGTGAGATGGCCGCCGGTGCCGGTGGTGGGGCGGTCGCCACACATCGCCGACACCGACATTCGATTGACGAAGGCAGATGAAAGCCGGAAGAACCCGATCCCTGGTGACGCGGATCGGGTTTTTTTATGCATGCCGCTCGCGCTCCGCCGTACGTCCGCTCGGCAAGCGCGACCACGTATCGGCCAACCGCGGCGGCGATACGCTCGGCCACGCGTTCCGCGCGTGGCCGACACGCTGAATCCCGCCGTCCTCGGCGCGCTTCCGGGCAAGCCCTCCTGCCGGGCTCCGGTACCTTTTCCGGCCACCCCATCCGCCGAAACGAGGTCGGCACCGTGCGTCGTCCGTCGCCGCCACTGGGGTTACTCGGTACGCAATTTCTCGACAGTCCGCAATAAGCCGATATCTCGCCGCGGCACCGCTCACTACCATCCATCGATATCGAATCCACCCGATGGGCGGGCGGTTTGACGGAGCCACATCGCGTGGCGCAAGTGCCGATGGAACGAAGCACGAGCATCGAGGAAGGGCCGCGGCCGTGGCGCAGGCGCGCGCCGGCATGGATCGCGATCGCATTGGCGCTGTTGCTGGCGTACGGCGTCGCCAGGCATGTGCCGCGCGCATCGCCGGCACCGCCGGAGCAACGGCATTTCTCCGTCTACGTGGATCGCGGCAGGGCGCCGTGGGAGCGGCCGGTGATCGCGATACGCGAAGGCGTGCCCGTGCATATCGACGTGCATGCGACGGAAACCGGCGTCCTGATGGTGCACGAAATCCCGGGCGCGTTGGCGGCATGCGCGTCCGGCGGTGCGCAGTCGCTGGACATTCTCCCGATCGGCATCACCGGGCGTTTCTCGCTGCATTTCCACAGCCGGACAGGCGACACGATCGAAGTCGCCGTGATCGAAATCTATCCGGCGCCGTGACCGTCGCGCATTTTCATCACGACAAACAACACCGAAGGAGACAACGATGCAACTACCGATTCGCACAGCGTTCGCGCTGTCGCTCTGCATGTTCGTGCTGGCCGGTTGCGGCGGGGAAGCCGACGACACGTCGGCCGCCGCGCCCGGCGTGTCCGTGGCCGACTATGTCGTCCCGCGTGTGCCGAGCTGCAGCCCGGGCGATACGCCGGAGACCGCGCTGCAAGGGCAGGTTCCCGCCGCGTTACGACAAGCCGGATTCGGCGGCTTCAGCTGCAACCTCAAGCGCGTCAGCCAGGTTCAGGGCGAAGGTGCGTCGTGGTCGGCCGCCACCTATACCGACAGGAAAGGTCAGACCTGCTTCTATCACGCGACGATGGGCGCCAGCGCGCTGTTCGCCAATCCCGATGCGCCGCCACGCGTGAACCCGGGCGTGCCGGTGATCGACATCACCCACCCGGCGCAGCCGGTGCGGGTGACTTCGCTGACCTCGACGTCGATGATCGATCCGTGGGAATCGCTGCGAGTGAACGTCGCGCGCGGGATCCTCGCTGCCGACAACGGCCTGGGCGGCGGCGGCGGTCCGGAGATCGACCTGTACGACATCGCTTCGGATTGCACGCGTCCGCAGTTGCTGGCCAGCGTGCCCGTCGGCACGGGCGAGGACGGCGGTATCGTACCGACGACCAAGTCGCTCGGTCACGAAGGCGGATTTTCACCCGACGGGCTCACGTATTACGTCGGCGGCGCCTTCACGAAAAGCTACTACGCGATCGACCTGACCGTGCCGACCCGGCCGAAGATGATTTCCGCGATCAGTCTGCCGGAGCTCGGCATGGGCAGCTTTTCGCACGGCCTGTCGGTGAGCCAGGACGGGACGCGCGCATACTTCGTTGCGTCGGGGAACGGCGGCGCGGCCGTCGGCATGGGCGCGCCGCCGCTGAACGATGCCAACGCGACCGGCGACAACGGCTTTTTCGTCGTCGACACCAGCGAAGTGCAGAGCCGGCGTCCCAACGCGAAGATGCACCGCATCGCGACCGTGCCGGTGCGAAACGGGAGCATTGCGCAGCATACGATCTCGTTCGCCGTGGCAGGCAAACCGTATCTGATCGAAGTCGACGAGGGCGGGGGCGGCGGGCTCCAGGACCCGGGCGCAACGGCCGTCAAGGCCGCGTGCAACGCCGGCGTGGCGCCATTCCCGATGGGGCACATCTACGACATGTCCAACGAAGCCGCGCCCCGGCTGGTGTCGGAGCTCCGGCTCGAAACGCACGCGATCGCGAACTGCAGCAAGGTCATTCCCGATATCGCAGGCCTGACCACGTTCACGTACGGCGCGCACTACTGCAGCGTCGATAACCGGCAAAACGCGACGGCGCTCGCGTGCAGTTACTTCAACTCCGGCATTCGCGTGTTCGACATCCGCGATCCGTCGAAGCCGAAGGAGATCGCGTACTACAACCCGGCTTCCGTGAAGTCGCCCGGCGCGGGCTCCGCGCACCTCATGTTCGGCCAGTACCGTGCGGGCGGGCCGGACTGGTGCGCGTCGCGTCTCGATTTCGATTTCGACCGCCATCTGCTGACCACCGCGTGCCAGGACAACGGCATGCTTGTGCTGTCGTTCGAGAACGGCAGTTGGCCGTTCCCGGAAAGCACGAAGGCAACGGAGATCGGAAATTGATGCG
This sequence comes from Burkholderia multivorans ATCC BAA-247, assembly GCF_000959525.1. NCBI lineage: Bacteria > Pseudomonadati > Pseudomonadota > Betaproteobacteria > Burkholderiales > Burkholderiaceae > Burkholderia > Burkholderia multivorans. The sequence continues at coordinate 2,291,197 of NZ_CP009831.1, read as the reverse complement.
CTTTCACGGTGGCTGGCTGGTTTGCGCGATCGCGCTCGCGATGCCGCTGAGGTGTGCCGGTTTCGAAGCCGACGTGCACTTTGGCCTCACGCTGTGGCTCGCACGGCAGGCCGGCTTCGCGCCGCCCGACGCCGAGGCCATTGCACTCGCGGATCAGCGCATCGATGCAGGGTCGATCGAGTACATGACGTCTCCGCTGCAGTACGCGTGCCTGTCGCGCTTTCTTCCCGATGCCGTCGATGCGCAGGCTCGGCACTATCCGGGCACACGGACCGTGCCGGCCGATGCGCAGGCAAGAGCAGTCGCGCCCGGGGGGCCGGCGGCGCTCGCGCCCATCGACGCGGCGCTCGTCAAGGCGGGCGGCGGCAAGGCCGCGTTCATGCTGGGCGAATTCGGACGCGCGCTTCATGGCTGGCAGGATTCGTGGGCGCATCGCGGTGTGCCATCCGTTCCGGACTGGAGCCGCGACGGAATCATGTGCGATGCCGGCCTCGCGATGGCCGCTCCACTCGATCAACCCACGCCGTCGAGCCACGCGGCCGAACTGACCTGGCGTCGGGCGGCCGACGTGGAGTCGATGGCGCAGGCGACCTATCTTCAGATGACGAGGTATCCGAATATCAATGGAGCGGCGCGGCGGGCCGTACCGTGGGATCAGGTGCGGCAACGGCTTCCCGGGTTCATCGCCGCACGAACGAAGCGCGCCAAATCCGACTGGTTCGTCGCGAACGGTATCGCCGATACGTCGTTTCTCGACGGCATCAGTCTGCCTGACGGGCCTGCGTGGAAAGCCGTACGATGGCGCGGGCGGCGCGACCTGCCCGTGCCGCTGCCGTCGGCGGTGCAGCCCGGCGTCGACAAGGACATCGTCGATTTCTACACGGGCTTTTTCAGCGACTGGGTCACGACGTCGCCGGTCGACAAGCGCTGGTTGCCCGCGATTTCGGCCGCGCGCGGGCAGAAGCCCGACAATGCGCTGGTCGACGCGCTCGTCGGATGGAGGCTGAGGGATCATGGTGCGTATCTGGCCGGCGAAGGTCTGCCTCGTTCTACGGCGCATTCGTCCTCGCCTGCGCGCAACCGCGCATCGTTCCAGGTGTTCACGTCACTGAACGATGCCGTGCTGCCGTTGATCGTCGAGGGCGAGAAACCGTCGCCCGTCCTGCCTTTCCTGATATTTGCGCTGCCGCGCTCGAGCGATGGCAACCTGCGCGCCGTTGCACTCGTCAAATTGCTCGACTCGCCGTACGACACCCTCGGGATCGTGTCGGAGAAGCGCAATGGAATCGGCTGGAAGGTGACGGGGTGGGTCTCGTCCGCCGACTACTGATCGGGAAAACGTCGAAATGTGTGACGACATCGCGCATGAATCGGCGCGCGCGCACGGCCGCGTCGGACGCTCCGCATCGTGCGGAAAGGGACGGTTGAGCGCCGCGCTCGCATCGATTGCCCTGTGCATGCCAACCGGAGCGAACGCGCATGCGTGGAACATCCCGTACTACCTCCCGGTGCCGTTGTGGCTGTATGCGTATGCGGCGACGGGCACGCTGATCGTGTCTTTCATGATCCTCGCGTTTGCGTCGGGTGCGCGCGCCCCCGAGCCGGGACGGCAACCGGAAACCCGGGCGAAAGCGCTGCGAATTCCGGCGTCGCTCATGAACGCAGGACAAATCGCGAGCGCGGTATTCGTCGCGCTCCTCGTCGTTGCCGGCATCGCGGGAACCGCGAATCCGTTCCTGAATCCTGCGATGTCGGGTTTCTGGATCTGGTTCTATCTGGGTGCTTTGTATGTCAGCGCGATACTGGGCGACGTTTATGCGTTCACCAATCCGCTTGCGCTGCTGTTGCGGGCCGCCTCACGCTGTTTGCCCGTGCTGGAACGCGGGCGCTATCGCTATCCGCCACGCGTCGCTTCATGGCCCGCGTTGGGCGGCTACATCGCGCTCATTGCGCTGGAACTGTTCGGGGCGGGACGGCCGCGCGACGTCGGTCTGTTCCTCGTCGTGTATGTCTTGTATGCGCTGACCGGTGCGTTCTGCTTCGGTCGCGAGCGCTGGCTTGCCCACGGCGATACGTTCGGCGTGCTGTGCAGGCTATGCGCGAGGCTGTCGCCGCTGAAATGGCGTCGGGCAGCCCGCGGTCACGTGATCGTGGAATGGAGAAACCCGATTGCCGACATGTCGCGCGACGGGCTGGCGGATACCGGCATCGTCGCGATGCTGTCGTTCATGCTGTCGTCTACCGCTTACGACGGGTTGCGCGATACGGCTACGTGGAACGGGTTCTTCTGGCGCAGCATCTATCCACACGTCGTCGATCTGTTTCCGTCGATTGGCGGGCACTACGCCTTTTCAGCGGAAATTCTGCTGACGTGGCAATGGCTGGCGTTCGCGACCATCGGCATCGCGTACTACCTGGTGTTCCTCGGCTGCTGCACCGCGGGCGCGACCTGTACGCGGTCGTCTTCGGGCGGGGCGTTTTTCTCGCGGCAGTTCTGCCTGATACTGCTGCCGATCGCGTTTTTCTATAACGTCTGTCATTACTTCACGCTGTTCTGGGATCAAGGGCGGCAGATCGTCCGGCTCGTGTCCGATCCGCTGGGGCTCGGGTGGAATCTACTGCCGATGGCCGCCGCGGCCGATGAAGTGTCTGCGACTCAGGCGCTCATCGACGTCGGATACATCTGGCATGCGCAGGTGCTGTTGATTCTCGCGGGGCACGTCGTGAGCGTGATGCTCACGCACGCGATTGCCGCCCGGAGCGGCAGTCGGGCAGGAAGGTCGACCGTCGGCCAGTTGCCGCTGCTGGTGCTGACGATCGCATTGACGATCACCGGCCTGTGGATTCTCTCGCTTCCGCTGGCGTAGCGGTGGCGGCGCGCGGCTTGAGTGCGGACGGCGACACACCCCATCGCTTGCGAAATGTCGCCGAAAAGTGGCTGGCCGACGAGAAGCCACAGTCGAGCGCGGCTTCCGTCACGTCGCATTCTCCTCGCTCGATCAGACGGCGGGCCGCTTGAAGGCGATTCTCGATGATGTACTGGTGCGGCGTCAGTCCGTTGGCCTTTCTGAAGCTCCGAATGAACGAATAGAGATCGCCCGGATAGCCGACGGCATCGGCCACCATCGTCAGCGTCAGGGGGCCGCGGAAATGGTCCCTGATGTATTCGCCGGCCTTGTGCATCATGCCGGCACGCGCATATTGCTTCGCCTGTGGCCGCGACTCCAGATGCAGCATGCGGTGCAGCGCGGCGCATCCGAGCGCCTCCGCGTAGGTCGGCCCCTGCGGCATCCCCGCGACGGCATCTTCATGGAGGCTGCGGACGATTTGCGCGAGCAGGTCGTCGATTACGTCCATCCGGAGCGTTGCCGACGCAAACCACACGTCGCTTTGCAGTCCCGTCCGCGACAGCCATGACGGTTCGAAGTGGACGCTGATCCATTCGATTTCATCGGACCACCGGCCGGAAAACGAAAAGCCGGGCGGAACGTAAGCCAGCGGCCCGTGGATGCGGGCCCGTGTCCACCGGCCATCGGTCGTTCGCAGTTCGAGCGTCGCCGGCGCCCGCAGGTACATGGCCAGGATCGGGCCGGTCGTCTCCAGATCGACGATTTCCGTTGCGCCGGCGATGTAGTGCTCGATCGATACCGCGGCGAACGATGGTGCGACGGGCTGCCTTTTCCACTTGTGCGGCGGATGCCAGCTTACGCGGCTTCCGTTCGGCGCAAGCGCGCAGACGTCCCTCATGGCTGGCCGGCTGATCACGCGTTCTCCTTTCGTCCGATCTGGCGAGCGATTCATGACATGCGATTCGATGCCGCGACGGCTTCGTGCGAGCGAACCCACTGTAGGCCGCGATGCTTACTGGATACTTACCTGACGACGTGTGCGCGCCGGGCGGCGTGACCGCCCCGTAATGGCGGCTGCAGCGGCTTTTTGCCGCCACCGCTACGGACGGTCGGCGGTACCCTGCAACGCCCGCAGCAGTTCTCCTGCCGCCTTGCCGAGCCCCGTATGCTTCGGCCTGCGCAAATACACCGGCAGTGGCAGCCCGTTGCGGATGTTCGCGAAGCGCAGCGGCACCAGTTCGCGCGCGGCGACATGCGCGCCGATCGCCGATTCCGGCAAGTTTGCCCACCCGTGCCCGGCCTTGACGAGCGCGATCGCGGTTGCCATGTCGGTCACTTTCCACGTGCGGTTGCCGATCACGGGGCGCACGTCGGTCAGCGGCCGGTCTGGATCGGCGATCACGATCTGCCGGAAGCCCGACAGCTGCTCGATCGCTTCCGGATGCGCGGCTTCGGCGATCAGCGGATGAGTCGGCGTGGCGACCGCGACGAGCGTCTCGGTCCACAGCGCGTGGATCTGTTCCTGCGGATGAAGATCGACCCCGCCGTACGCGACGCACAGATCGACGGCGCCGCGATGCAGTGCATCGACGATCGCGTCCTGCGGCGCCGTGACGATGCTGACCGCTAGCGCCGGATATGTCGCGGAGACTGCCGCGAGCGCGCGTGCGACGGGCGCGCCGTCGACTTCCGCGGCGAGACCGAGCCGCAGCGTGTCCTCGACGCCTTCCGACAGATGCTGCGCATGCGCGCGCAGCGCGTGCAGCCGCTCGGCAATCGCGCGCGCATCGGGCAGCAGCGCGGCCATTGCGGCCGTTGGTGTCGGTTCGCGCGTGCCGCGGTCGAACAGCACGAGGTCGAGCTCGGCCTCGAGATTCGCAATGGCCATGCTGATCGCCGACGGCGTGCGGCCGAGCGCCCGCGCGGCCGCCGAGAACGAGCCCTTGTCGATGACGGTCAGCAGCATGTCGATGTGGTCGCTGGTCAGCATGCGATGCCTCCTGTCAGAAAAATTGAAAGGACATGACTTTTGCAGGCGGGGGACGCGCTGCTAGTCTCGCCACCTTGTTCGATTCGAAGGGAGCGATTCATGCAGGGCTGGAAGAGACGCGTAGTTTACGTCGTGATGTTCGAGGCGCTCGGGATCCTGATCGCGTCGACGGTGCTCGGCGCGTTGAGCGGCGCGAGCGTGGAGACGAGCGGTCTGCTCGGCGTCATGATCTCGACGACGGGCGTCACCGTCAATTTCGTCTACAACCTTGCGTTCGAGGCGTGGGAGCGGCGGCGCGCGGCGACGACGCGCACGGTCGGTCGCCGCGTCGTGCATGCGGTCGGATTCCAGGTCGCGCTCGTGACCTTCCTGATTCCGCTGATCGCGTGGTGGCTCGATGTATCGCTGCTCCAGGCGTTCCTGTTCGACGCCGTGCTGATCGTGTTCTTCCCGATCTTCACGTTCGTGTACAACTGGTCGTTCGATTGCGTGTTCGGCCTGCCGGATGCGGTGACGCGCAACGGCGAGCCGGCGGCTTGAAGCCGCGCGCTGCGTGTATGGCGAAACGGAGGCGTCGGCGATGCACGCCGGATGATGAAGACGCGACGCGGGCGGTCCCCGCGTCGTCCTTGGCGAGGATCACGGCAAGGCGGCCCCGAAGCCGCCCGACACGACGGCGCGCTTAAGCCGCGACGAACTCGTGCACGAAGCGGTTGAACACGGCCGGGCTTGCCGCGTTCATCCCGTGCGACGCGCCGGCGACGGTCTGCCGTTGCGCGTTGGGGATCCATTGCGACAGCGCCTCGACGTTGTTGCGGAACATCTTCGGGCTGCGCTGGCCGTCGATCAGCAGCGTGCGGCAGGCGATATCGCCCGCGGTGCTCGCCGAATACGCGGGCAGCGGATCGCGCAGCTGCTTCGGCAGCGTGCTTGCGTTGTCGATCGCCATCGCGCGGAAGCGCGGCGTGCTCTTCTTCCACGCACCGGGCAGGCTCACCGAATCGACGAACATTTCGAGGCCCGCCTCGACGCTGCCGCTGCCGATCAGCTCCACCGCCTTCGCCCGTAGCGCCATGGCGGCCGCCGGCAGCTTCGCCTCTTCTCGCACGCCGTCGCGTTGCAGCGGGCCACCCGGATCGGCGAGCGTCAGCGATTCGACGAGGTGCGGATGCTGGCGCGCGACGTTGAACGCGACGCTGCCGCCGCGCGAGTGGCCGACGAGATGCACGGGGCCGAGATCGAGTGCGTCGATGAATTCGGCAAGCTCGTCGACGTGGTTCTGCCAGCCGAACTCGTCCTGGATGCCGGCTTCGACGGCCGGCCAGTAGTGGCTGAGGCTCGGCGCAATGCAGCGATAGTGGGCCGACAGCGCGGCGAGCTGCGGATCCCAGTAGCGGTAATCGCACAGCGAACCATGAACGAACACCATCGGCGCGCCGCTGCCCCGCTCGACATACGGCAGGCTGATGCCCGACGAAAGCGTCGCAAATTGCAGGTCGGGGTTCGCGAGCACCGAAGGCTCGATTCGCATGTTCATGACTGAAAGACTCGAAGGTGCGTCAACACGACGCAACTATGCCTCAGGGCGAGCTGCAAGCAAAACGCATAATTTTCATCGTGACGATCAATTTTGTTGATGGATCGGGCGCAAAGCCTTGTCGGAACAAGAGGGTAGGCGATCGGCTTACGGCCATCGGCGTGCCGACGTTCAGCCGGTCCATGAAGGTGTCGACCCGGTGCCTGGCCGCGACGGTGACAGTGCGGATCGAGATATCCAGTCATATCGAGATATACAGGCGAGCAGCGGCGTTACGATTGCGGCTTTCCGCGGGGGCAGTCAGACCTACGGTCCGGGCTTCGTCCCGGCGAGAACGAGAACTCGATATCGGAGCTGGCTGAACCGCCACAGATTTTGTTTTGGGAAGTAAGATGAAGCGTATGGCTTGCGCCCTTCTAGGCTTCGTATGGGGACTTCTCGTGACGGGGGCATCGTTCTATGTTTTCAACCGCCAGGACTGGGCCAAGCCGTCACGCCCGGCAGTCGGTTGCGGCGAGTCCTGCGCATCTCACGCTGGCTTGGTCGCGACGATGCTCTTCATTCTTCTATGGCCATCGATCGCGTGTGCAGTGCTCAATGCTATTGCCTACAGACGTTGGTCATTACGCAAATGGTGCATCGCGTTCGTCGTCGTGACCCTGTTGGCAATTCTGTTTCATCTCGCCACCTACGTGACCTGATCGATCAGTCGCACCGATAACGGATGAAATACCCCCGCGATCGTTATGCCGGGTTTCGCATGAATCACCGCACCGCCAACACCGGCGCCGTCTTCACCTCGACAGGCAGATCGTTATCCGCCGCGAACTGCATCGCGAAGTCGAACGCATCCACGCACACGGCGCGCAATTCGCCCGACACGAACAGGCATTTGACGCCGCCGTCGACGACCGGCATCGCGAGCCGCGACAGCGCACCCGGATAACCGGGCCGCCGTTCGCCGACGAACAGCGTGATGACGCCCGCGAGGCGCTCGGGCCAGTCGCTCGGTCGGAAGGTTTTCCGCGCGTGCGTGATGCCGCGGATCAGGTAGCCGTCGATGCGGCCGTGCTCGGTGATGTCGATGCGATCCATGCCGGTGCGTGTCCTCGTTCGCGTCATTCGCCGCCATCGGCCGCCGCGTCGCCGCGCGCGGGAATCCGGAGGTGGCGCAGCTTGTGATAGAGCGTTTTCTTCGGCATCCCGAGCGCGATGCTCGCGTCCGCGACGTTCCCGTGGTGACGCCTCAGCATGTCCTCGATCAGCATCCGCTCGAAATACGCGAGCTGTTCGGCGAGCGTGCCGCTCGTCGGGCGCGGGCCGTCGCCCGACAGCAGGCTGTCGCCGGTCAGCCCGAGCACGAAGCGATCCGCGACGTTCTGCAGTTCGCGTACGTTGCCGGGCCATGCGTGCGTCATCAGTTCGGACACCTGCGCGGCGGTGACCACCGGCGCCGGCTGGCCGAAGCGCCGCGCGGCCGCGAGCACGAAATGCTCGAACAGCAGCGGCACGTCCTCGCGCCGCTCGCGCAGCGGCGGCAGCTCGATCTGCGCGACGTTCAGCCGGTACAGCAGATCGGCGCGGAACCGTCCGTCCGCGGCGAGTTCGGCGAGATCGGCCTTCGACGCGGCGATCACGCGGCAGTCGACCGGAATCAGCTCGTTCGCGCCGAGCCGCTCGACCACGCGTTCCTGCAGCACGCGCAGCATCTTGATCTGTAGCGGAATCGGCATCGTCTCGATCTCGTCGAGAAACAGCGTGCCGCCCTGCGCCCATTCGATCTTGCCGATCCGCTTCTTGATCGCGCCGGTAAACGCGCCGGCCTCGTGGCCGAACAGCTCGCTCTCGAAGATCTGCTCGGGCAGCCCGCCGCAGTTCAGCGCGACGAAATGCGCATCGCGCCGGCCACCGAAATCGTGCAGGCTGCGCGCGATCAGCTCCTTGCCGGTGCCGGTCTCGCCGGTGATCAGCACCGACACCGACGTATCGGCGAGTCGCAGGATCTTCTTGCGTACGTCGGCCATCGCGGGCGACTTGCCGAGCACGAGCGCTTCGATTCCCTGCCAGTTGTTCAGTACCGCGCGCAGCCCCTGCACCTCGAGCGTGAGGCGGCGCTTCTCGACCGCGCGCGCGACGCGGCCCGCGATCAGGTCCGACGAAAACGGCTTCTCGATGAAGTCGTACGCGCCATCGTGCATCGCGCCGACCGCCGTCGAGATGTCGGCGTGGCCGCTGATCAGCACGACGGGAATCTGCGCATCGACGGCCATCACGCGTTCGAGCAGCTGCAGCCCGTCGATGCCGGGCATCCGCACGTCCGACACGATCACGACCGGCGCGCCGGGCGCGACCTGCGCAAGCGCGTCGGCCGCCGACGCGAACGCCTGCACCGGAAACCCGGCCAGCGCGACGGCCTGCTCGACGCCGATCCGGACGTTTTCATCGTCCTCGACGACCAGCACGCGGATTTCATCTTCCATGTTCTGTCCTTTGCGGCGTGGCCGCCGCGAATTCGATGGTGAACTGCGCACCGCCGCCGTCACGATTCGTCGCGGCGATCTTCGCGCCGAATCCTTCGACGATCCGCGACGTGATCGCTAGCCCGAGTCCGAGGCCCTGGCCGCGCGGCTTCGTCGTGACGAACGGCTCGAACAGGTGCGGCAGCACGTCGGGTGCGATGCCGGCGCCGGAATCCGTCACGCTGAAGCGTACGCGCCCGTGCGCGTCCGGGGCGTCGGCGGCAATGGCGATGCGGCGCACCGGCGCATCGTGAACGGCATCGAGCGCGTTGCCGAGCAGGTTCACGATCACCTGCTGCAGCTGGCTCGATTCGGCTGATACCGTCGTGCCGGCCGGAATGTTCACGTCGAGCTGAACGCCTTCGTCGCGCAGCCGCGCATCGTAGATCAGCCGCGCATGCGCGACGGCTTCGTTCAGCGACACCGCGACGCGCTCGACGTCGGGCTTGCGCGCGAACGTCTTCAGTTCGCCGGTGAGCACGGCCATCCCGTCGACGAGCTTGCCGATCCGCTCGAGATTCGCGAACGCTTGCGCCGGCTGATTGCGCTCGAAGAACGTGCGCGCGTTGTCGCACAGCGTGCGGATCGCGACGAGCGGCTGGTTCAGCTCGTGCGTGAGGCCGGCCGCCATCTGCCCGAGCACGGCGAGCTTGCCGGCGTGCACGACTTCCTGCTGCGAATCGCGTAGCCGCTGCTCGGTGCGCTCGCGCTCGACGATCTCGCGCTGCATCCGCTCGTTCGCCTCGGTGAGCGCCGCGGTGCGCTGCGCGACGGTTAGCTCGAGCCGATCGTTCGCGCGGCGCAGCGCGTCCTGCGCGTTCAGCCGCGCGGCGATCGCCCGGCGCCGCTGGATTGCATAACCGACCAGCAGTGCGACGATCAGGAACGCACCTGTCACGAACACGAAGGCCGTCTGCTGCTGGCGGCGCGCGCCGGCGGTGTCGAGCAGCACCATCAGCGAATCGCCGGCCTGCGGCGCGGGACGCGACATCACGAGGTAGCGCACGGTGCGCCCCGCGCGATGCGGATCGGGAAGCGTGCCGAACCACGCCGCCGCGCTGTGCTCGCCGATGCGGCGGTACGGCAGCGCGTCGACGGTGCGGCCCGCATACTGGCGCGACGCCTGGATATCGCGCTGCTGCTGCGCGGTGATCGGGCGCAGTGCCGTGAATTTCCATGCGGGTTCGGTCGAGATCACGACGACGCCGTTGCCGTCGACGACCATCGCCGCGACACCGGGCGCGCGCCACGCGGATTCGAGCGGATCGACGCTGATTTTCGCGGCCGCGACGCCGATCGGCGTACCGCCGTCGCGCACCGCGCTCGCGAAATAGACGCCCGGCACGCCGGTGTTCGTGCCGATCCCGAAGAAGCGGCCGCTGCCGCGCGCGAGCGCATCCTTGAAATACGGCCGGTACGACACGTTCGTGCCGACGAAGCTGACCGGCTCGTTCCAGTTGCTCGCGGCGATCACGTCGCCGCGCAGATCGATTACGTCGACCGCGCCGCTGCCTGCGTCGCGGTTCACGGCTTCGAGATAGACGTCGACCGGATGCAGCAGGTCGCGCGCCTGTTGCGGCGACGCCTTCAGCAACGCACGCACGCTGTCCTGCCGCGCGACCAGTGCGGGCAGGATCTCGAAGCGGCCGAGTTCGCTCTTCAGGCTCGATGCGTAGAGGTCGAGCCGATGCGCGCCGGCTTCCTCGAGCGCGTCGATCGCGCGTTCCCACGCGAAATCGACGACCGCGCCCGCGACGCCGACATACAGCACGGCCGCCGACGCCCAGCCCCACCACGGGATTCCCTTGAAGCTCTTCTGCACGTTCGCCCTCATCGAAGCCCGCAATCGGTTGCCGCATCGGCCGTCCAACCGGCCGTCCAACTGGCCGTCCAACTGGCCGTCCAACTGGCCGTCCTCAACGACACGCGCCGCGCGCCGGTCGGCCCGGCGGCGGCGCGTGCGACGCGGCGTGCGCGACGATGCGCGCGGCCGTGCGTCATCCGAAGTGCGCGAGCAGGATCAGCGTGACCGTGACGACGATCGCGCCGCCGATGCGGGTGGCGATCTGCGCGAACGGCATCAGCTGCATCCGGTTCGCGGCGGTCAGGATCGCGACGTCGCCGGTGCCGCCTTGCCCGCTGTGGCAGGCGTTCACGATTGCGGTGTCGATAGGGTACATCTTCAACAGGCGGCCGACCACGAAACCGGTGCCCATCAGCGTCGCGACGGTCGCGACGATCGTCACGACGTTGACGAGCGTGAACGCGGCGGTCAGCTTGTCCCACGGCGTCATCGCGACGCCGATCGCGAACAGCAGCGGATACGTGACGGCAGTCGAGAAGAACTTGTAGACGACGAACGCGCCTTCCTGGAGCGGCGGCGACACGGCGCGCGCGAGCTTCACGAGCACCGCGAGGAACAGCATCGCGACCGGCGCCGGTAGGCCGAACAGCTTGTGCGCCATCAGCCCGACGAGGTACAGCGTGATCGCGGTGATGCCGGCGCCCGCGATATGCGTCACGTCGACGAGGCCGCGCTTTTCCTCGTGTTCCGGCGACATGTCGCCGGTTTCGCCGACCTGCAGGCGGCCGTTGCCGGTCAGATGCGGCAGGCGCTTGCCGAGCATGTCGAGCGCGCCCGACAGAATGATCGCGGTGAGGCTGCCGAGCATCACCGACGGCAGCACCATCGCGAACATCTCGCCTTGCGGCAGATGCAGGATTTCCGAATAGCCGATCGACAGCGGGATCGCGCCTTCGCCGACGCCGCCCGCCATGATCGGCACGACGATGTACAGCAGCGTGTGGCGCGCGCCGAGGCCGAGCGCGGTGCCGACGGCCGTGCCGACGATCGCCGCGGCGACCGAGCCGAGCGCGAGCGGCACGAAGATCTTCAGGAAGCCCTGGATCAGCACGCGGCGATCCATGCTCAGGATGCTGCCGACGATGATCGATGCGATGAACAGGTACAGGAAGTTCGTCGACTTCGTGAATTCGACGGTCAGGTTCAGTACCGGCTTCGGCAGCACGTGATAGTAGGTGAGCGCGGACGGCACGAAGGTCGCGAAGATCGCGGCCGCGCCGATATTGCGCAGCAGCGGCAGACGCTTGCCGAGTTCCGCGCAGGTGAAGCCGAAGAACGCGAGCACCGCGATCGCCATCGAGATTTCGCCGGGCACCTTGCCCGTCACCGCGAAGCCGACGATCAGCGCGAACAGGATGAGGTAGACCGGCAGCGGAATGATGCCGATGCGGATTTCCATCAGCTTCCACCAGCCTTCGGGCCAGAAGCGCGTGCGCGCGGCCGAACCGGCGTCGACGACCGATTCCGGATGGGACGGGGTAGGGATTGAGGTCTGCAAGACGTGTCTCCTGATGTTGGCATGCCGACGCCGGTGCGCGGCATCGTGTGCGCTCTATTACGCAACGGCCGTGCCAGGATTGCGTCTCGCGATGCGCACATAACGCATTGATTTAAAAGACGTTAGTGTCGTCTGAAGAAAGCCGCCTCGACGGGCCGTTCCGAGATTTCGGAAAACGCGCCGGCGGCAGGCCGAGATTTCGGCCAGGTGCGCCGCCGCCCGCGCCGCACGCCGGTTCGCGCGCCATATCGCCGGATGCGATTTTCTTCGCACAATCGCTTCGTAGACCGCCCCCGTGCCGCTCTCTATCATCGGCTGATCCTTTTCCGATACCGCGACTGTCCGGAGAACGCCTGCGCGTTCGCCGCGGCGTCGCGCATTCGTCGATTCCTCGTTGCACAGGAGAGTGGTTCCCATGCCGCATGCCGTTTTGTCCGTCCGCTTCGTCGCTGCGCGGGTCGCGCGCACCGCCCGGCTGTTCGCGACTGCGCTGTTCGCCGCGTCGCTCGGCATCGCGCTGCCGAACGGCGCGCACGCCGATTCCGCGCCGCTGAAGGTCGGCATCGCGACGAGTCCGCAGATCGATGCGCTGAAGGTCGCCGCGAAGGAGGCGAAGGCGCAGGGTCTCGACGTGAAGATCATCGAATTCACCGACTGGAATACGCCGAACGCGGCACTCGCGAACAAGGACATCGACGTCAACTACTTCCAGCACATCCCGTTTCTCGAGAACGCGAAGAAGCAGGGCGGCTACGACTTCGTCGCGATCGCGCCCGGCACGATCATGAAGATCGGCCTCTATTCGAAGAAGGTGAAAAGCTTCGGCGAGCTCAAGGACGGCGCGAAGGTCGCGATCGCGAACGATCCGGTCAACGGCGGCCGCGGCTTGCTGCTGCTGCAGCGCGCGGGGCTCATCACGCTGAAACCGGGCGTCGACTATCGCGCGACCACGCGCGACATCGTCGCGAACCCGAAGCATCTGAAGATCGTGCAGCTCGAGGCGTCGCAGCTCGCGCGTTCGCTCGACGACGTCGATCTCGCGCAGGGCTATCCGAGCTTCATCAAGCTTGCCGGCACGACGGACCCGAACAGCGCGCTGCTGTTCGACGGCACCGAGAACAAGAACTTCGCGATTCAGTGGGTCGTGCGCCCCGACAGCGTCAACGATCCGCGCATCCGCAAGTTCATCGCGATCTACCAGCATTCGCCGGCGGTGCGCAAGGCGCTCGATAACGCGTTCGGCTCGCTGTACGCGGTCGCATGGTGACGGAGGCGCATATGGCGAATCGCAAGAAGATCCTGCTCAACGCGTTCAACATGAACTGCGTCGGGCACATCAATCACGGGCTGTGGACGCATCCGCGCGACCGCTCCGCGCATTACACCGATCTGGACTACTGGACCGATCTCGCGAAGACGCTCGAGCGCGGCAAGTTCGACGGCATCTTTCTCGCGGACATCGTCGGCGTGTACGACGTGTTCGGCGGCGGCCCCGAGGTCGCGCTGCGCGAATCGGTGCAGGTGCCGGTCAACGATCCGCTGCTGCTCGTGCCGGCGATGGCGCAGGTCACGCGGCATCTCGGCTTCGGCGTGACCTCGAATCTCACGTACGAGCCGCCGTATCTGTTCGCGCGCCGGATGTCGACGCTCGATCATCTGACCAAAGGCCGCATCGGCTGGAACATCGTGACCGGTTATCTCGACAGCGCCGCGCGCGGGATGGGGCTGGCGCGACAGATCGGCCACGACGACCGCTACGAGCGCGCGGACGACTATATGGACGTCGTCTACAAGTTGTGGGAGCAGAGCTGGGACGACGACGCGGTGATCCGCGACGCGCGCGCACGCGTGTTCGCGCGGCCCGACAAGGTGCGGCGCGTGAAGCACGACGGGCCGTTCTATTCGATCGATGCGATCCACCTGAGCGAGCCGTCGCCGCAGCGCACGCCGGTGCTCTATCAGGCCGGATCGTCCGCGCGCGGCGTCGAGTTCGCAGGCCGTCATGCGGAGTGCGTGTTCGTCAACGGCCAGAGCAAGGCCGCGGCGCGCGCGGCGGCGCTCGACATCCGCGCGGCGGCCGCGCGGCAGGGCCGCGATCCGGCATCGATCCGCATCTTCGCGGGCGTGAGCGTCGTCACGGCCGAGACCGAACGGCTCGCGCGCGAGAAGTTCGACGAGTACCGGCGCTATGCGAGCCCGGAAGCGGGACTCGCGCATTTCGCGAGCTCGACCGGCATCGACTTCGCGAAGTACGGCCTCGACGAGCCGATCTCGTATGTGAAGACCGACTCGATCCAGTCGGCCGTCGACGCGATCTCGCGCAAGAGCACGAGCGGCGCGTGGACCGTGCGCCGCATGCTCGAGCAGATGTCGCTCGGCGGCCGCTATGCGCCGATCGTCGGTTCGCCGTCGCAGGTCGCCGACGAGCTGCAGTCGTGGATCGACGAGACCGGCATCGACGGCTTCAACCTGACGCGCACGGTGATGCCTGAATCGTTCGAGGATTTCGTCGACTGGGTCGTGCCCGAGCTGCAGAACCGCGGCGTCTACAAGGAAGACTACGATCCCGCGCCGACGCTGCGCGAAAAGCTGTTCGGCGCGGGCGCGCGGCTGCCGGCGTGGCATACGGGCGCGCAGCACCGGCCGGCCGCCGCGCGCGAATCCGCGCATGCATGACGATTACGGGAGCAAGCGATGACGCATTGGTTCGATACGCTGGGATTCATCGATGCAGCGGCCGCGCAGGCCGGCGCGCACGCCCAGGCGCGCGTGCAGTCGGCTGAGGCGACGAGCGGCGCGGCCGTCTCGCTCGAGCACGTCGGCAAGGTATTTGCCTCGCCGCGCGGGCAGGCCGCCGCGCTGCGTGACGTGACGCTCGACGTGCGGCGCGGCGAGGTGTTCGGCATCATCGGCCGCAGCGGCGCCGGCAAATCGACGCTGCTGCGGCTGATGAACGGGCTCGAGCGCCCGAGTTCGGGGCGCGTGCGCGTGCAGGGCGTCGACGTCGGCACGCTCGACGAGGACGGCCTCGTCGCGCTGCGCCGCCGGACCGGGATGGTGTTTCAGCACTTCAACCTGCTGTCCGCGAAGACGGTATTCGAGAACGTCGCGCTGCCGCTGAAGATCGCCGGCGTGCCGAAGGCCGAGCGCACGCGCAAGGCCGAAGCGCTGCTCGAACTGGTCGGGCTTGCCGCGAAGCGCGACGCCTATCCGGCGAGCCTGTCGGGCGGCCAGAAGCAGCGCGTCGGCATTGCGCGCGCGCTGGTGCACGACCCCGAGGTGCTGCTGTGCGACGAAGCGACGTCGGCGCTCGATCCCGAAACCACGCAGTCGATTCTCGCGCTGCTGGCGGACATCAACCGCCGCCTCGGGCTGACGATCGTGCTGATCACGCATGAAATGGAAGTGATCCGCGCGGTGTGCGACACGGTCGCGGTGATCGAGCAGGGCGAAGTCGTGGAGACGGGCCCCGTGTGGCGCGTGTTCGGCGATCCGCGGCACGGCGCGACGCGCGCGCTGCTCAGCACGCTCGTGCACGACCTGCCGGCCGAGCTCGCGGCGCGCGTGCAGCCGCTGCACGACGAGGCCGCGCTGCCCGACGGCGCGCAGATCGTGCTCGACGTCCGCTATACGGGCGAGAGCGGCGGCGAGCCCGACGTCGGCGCGCTCGCGGCGGCGCTCGGCGGTTCCGTGCGGTTCCTGCACGGCGGCATCGAACGCATCCAGGGCCATGCGCAGGGGCGTCTCGTGATCGCCGCGACGCCGCGTGCGGACGACGCCGGCCCGTCGACGGCACACGCCGGCGCGGTCGCCGCGCTGCTCGAACGCGCGCGCCGGCATGCGAATCACGCGGAGGTGCTCGGCTATGTTTGAACTGTGGTGGCCCGAACTGCTCGACGCGATCCGCGACACGCTGTCGATGGTCGCCGCGTCGGCCGCGATCGCCGCGCTGCTCGGCATTCCGCTCGCGGTGATCCTCGTGACGACCGCGCCCGGCGGCATCTACGAACGGCGCGGCGTCAACGCCGTACTCGGCGCGCTCGTAAACGTGTTCCGCTCGACGCCGTTCATCATCCTGCTGGTTGCGCTGCTGCCGTTTACGCGCGTGCTGATCGGCACGACGATCGGCGTGTGGGCGGCCGTCGTACCGCTGTCGATCGCCGCGATTCCGTTCTTCGCGCGGATCGCCGAAGTGAGCCTGCGCGAAGTCGATCGCGGGCTCATCGAAGCCGCGCTCGCGATGGGCGCGAAGCGGCGTCACATCGTGTGGCACGTGCTGTTGCCCGAAGCGCTGCCCGGCATGCTCGGCGGCTTCACGATCACCGTCGTCGCGTTGATCGGTTCGACCGCGATGGCCGGCGCCGTCGGCGCGGGCGGGCTCGGCGATCTCGCGATCCGCTACGGCTACCAGCGTTTCGACACCGCCGTGATGGCGACCGTGATCGTGATCCTGATCGCGCTCGTCTCGGCCGTGCAATTCACGGGCGACCGCCTGGTCCGACGCGTGACCCGGCGCGCTTGAACGGCGCCGCGCGCGCCTGCCCGCTTCATCAACGATCCTGAGAGACCGAATCATCATGACTTTGCCCATCGGCGCACCGCGCGAATGGAACGGACAATTCGAGGAAGCGCTATTCGTCGACGTCGCGCGACGTCATCGTCCCGACTTCCCGGACAAGCTCGCGGCGGCGCCGCGCGAACCGCGCACGGCGGACGAAGTGGCCGCCGTCGCCGACTACTACACGAAGATGGCGTCGCACGACCTGGTCATCGTGCAGGTCGTCGCGAAGGCGATCGATACGCTGTTTCGCGACGATCCGCACTTTCAGCTGATCCTGTCGCGCCAGCTCGGCGACGACGGCGCGCATGCAGCGCTCGGCCGCGAACGCGTGACCGAGCTGACCGGTCGCGATCCGCTGCCGGACGTCGACCGGCTCGTCGCCGCGCACTGGGCGCGCATCGGCGATCTCGCGGTGCGCGACCTCGCCGGCTTTCTCGCCTTCGAATGGCATTACGAGCTGCACATCCTCGCGAAGCTGTGGATTCAGCGCAAGACCGGCCGCATCGCGGACGGCGCGATGCGCGAGCACGGCGAGAACCGGATCCGGCCGGACGAGGAATGGCATCGCGTACAGATCGTCAACTGGTGGTTCGCGACGCTGGCCGCGCTGCCTGCGGCGGAGCGCGATGCGCTGATCGATCGCGTGATCGCGGCCGACGAGCAGATGCAGGCGCGCCTCGACGGCTATCTGCACGACGAATACGCGCACACCGCGCACGTGTTCGGCGCCGATATCGCCGACTACCGCGCGATCTACGACGACTGGCGGCGCGAAATGCTGTCGCGGCTGACGGGCCGTCGTCTCGACGCGCTCGTGCCGTTGTCGCGCGATAGCGTCGGTCAGGAACACGATCGGGAAGTCGTCGCATGAACGATCCACGCGGCCCGGCGACGCTTGCGCGCGACGACGATTCGTCCGCGATCGACCGCGATGCGCTCGCACGCACGATCGACGCGTTGCGCGACACGGCGGCCGTACGCGACCGCGCGGGCGGGCATGCGGCGCGCGAGAAGCAGTGGCTCGCCGACGCCGGCTTGCTGACGCTCGCGGTGCCGCGCGCATTCGGCGGGCGCGGCGCCGAGTGGCCCGCGATCTACGATGCGATTCGGCAGATCGCGCGCGTCGACAGCGCGCTCGCGCATCTGGTCGGGTTCCAGTGCCTGCAGGTCGTCAGCATCGACGTGTGGGGCAACGCCGCGCAGCGCGAACGCTATCTGCGCGGCACGGTCGAGCATCGCTGGTGGTGGGGCAATGCCGTCAATCCGCTCGACACGCGGCTCGTCGCGACCGCGACGCCCGACGGCGGCTACCGGCTCGACGGCGTGAAGGGGTTTTGCTCGGGCACGCGCGGCTCGCAGCGCATGACGGTGTCCGCGCACGATCGCGACACCGGGCGCACCGTGTTCGGCGTCGTGCCGACCGATCGCGACGGCATCACAGTCAACGACGATTGGGATCCGATCGGCCAGCGTCAGACCGACAGCGGCAGCGTGCGTTTCGACGCGGTGACGCTCGCGCCCGACGAAGTGCTGCACCGCTCCGAGTCGCCGCCGACGCCGCGTGCGACGCTGCGCACGCTGGTGTCGCAGCTCGTGCTGACGAACCTGTTCGTTGGGCTCGCCGAAGGCGCGCTCGAGGCCGCACGCGATTACGTGCGGCAGCATGGGCGGCCGTGGATTCACGCGGACGTCGCGCATGCGAGCGACGATCCGTATACGCTGCAGCGTTTCGGCGACATGCGCGTGCAGGCAGTGGCTGCGGCATCGCTTGCCGACCGCGCGGCACGTGCGCTGCAGCATGCATGGGTGCAGCACGACACGCTGAGTGCCGATGCGCGTGCGGAAGTCGCGCTCGCCGTATCGGAAGCGAAGATCGTCGCGCAGCGTGCGGCGCTCGCGAACGGCGAAGCGTTGTTCGACGCATGCGGCGCCCGCGCGACGGGCGCGTCGCTCGCGCTCGACCGCTTCTGGCGCAACGCGCGTACGCATACGCTGCACGATCCGCTCGACTATCGGCTGCGGGACGTCGGCCGGTTCGCGCTGACGGGCACGCTGCCGCAGGCGTCGCTCTATACGTGACGACACGATCGACGCCGTCGCGCGCGCGTCAGGTCGCGGGGAGGGCGTCGGCCAGTGTGCGCATCGCGTCGGCCGTCTGCGCGTTCGCCGGGAAAAACGCCTCGATTGCCAGTTCCGACAGCGTCACGTCGACCGGCGTACCGAACACGGTCGTCGTGCTGAAGAACGTCAGTTCGCCGGCCGCGGTGCGCAGGCGCAGCGGCACCGCGATATCCGCATAGTCGGTGCACGTGTGCGTGTCGTCGGGCGCACCCGGCGGTGCCGGATACGCGGCGAGTTCGTCGCGCAGCGTATGCAGCGTGCGATCGCCGCTCGCGTCGATCTGCCGTTGCAGGCGATGCAGGATGTGCGCGCGCCATTCCTGCCAATTGACGATCTGCGACGCGAGACCATCCGGATGAAGACTCAGCCGCAGGACATTGACGGGCGGCTGCAGCAATGCCGGATCGGCCTGCGCGACCAGCGCGCCGAGCATGCGGTTCGCGGCCAGCAGCGTCCAGTGACGATCGACCGCGAGCGCCGGATACGGCTCGTGACCGCGCAGCACCGCTTCGACCGCATGGCGTGCGGCGTCGAGCTGCGGATCGGAGAACGGCCGTTCGCGAAACAGCGGCGCGTAGCCGGCCGCGACGAGCAGCGCGTTGCGTTCGCGCAGCGGCACGTCGAGACGCTCGGCCAGATGCAGCACCATCTCGCGGCTCGGCTGCGCGCGGCCCGATTCGACGAAGCTCAGATGGCGCGCGGACACGTCGGCTTCGAGCGCGAGCGCCATCTGGCTCAGACGTCGCCGTTGGCGCCACGTGCGCAGCAGCGGGCCGACGCCGGACGCACGGCCGGCGGACGGGGGGATCGAGTGGAGGGCGGCGGTCGGGTTCATGCACCGGATGATAAGCAATCCGGTGCGCGGCGGGCATTACCTGCGAAGTAAGCGTCGCGGTGCAGGGCGGGCGATGCGGTGGCGTACGGGAGACGGCCGAGCGATGGCTAAGCGCCGGTCGGCCCGCCGCCTGACGCGACGCGCGCTCAGGCCGCCCGATGGCGCAACTCGACGCGCCGGATGTCCTTCACGATCACGAGATAGCTGAACACGGTGACGAGCGCGTTCAGGCCGACGAACACGAGCGCGCCGTTGAACGAGCCGCTCGCGCCGACGAGGTAGCCGATCGCGATCGGTGCCACGATGCCGGCCGTGTTGCCGAACATGTTGAACAGGCTGCCCGACAGGCCGATCGCCTCTTTCGGCGCGGTATCCGCGACCACCGCCCAGCCGAGCGAGCCGATCCCCTTGCCGAAGAACGACACGGCCATCAGCACGATCACGAGCGCTTCGCTGTCGACGTAGTTGCAGCCGATGATCGCCATCGACAGCAGCATCCCGCCGACGATCGGGATCTTGCGCGCGAGCGTCAGCGACACGCCGCGGCGGATCAGCGCGTCCGACAGCATCCCGCCGAGCACGCCGCCGAGGAAGCCGCAGATCGCCGGCAGCGACGTCATGAAGCCGGCCTTCAGCAGCGACATCCCGCGTGCCTGCACGAGGTAGATCGGAAACCACGTGAGGAAGAAGTAGGTCAGCACGTTCACGCAGTACTGACCGATATAGACGCCGATCAGCATCCGGTTCGACAGCAGCTGGCGCACGTAGTACCAGCCGGCGACGCGCGAGCCCTCGGTGCGCGTGCCGTCGCGGCGCGCGGCCGCGCGTACGACGCCGCCGCCCTGCTCGATATGCTCGAGCTCCGCGCGGTTCACGGCCGGATGGTCGGCCGGGTCCTTCACGACGCGCAGCCACAGCAGCGCGAGCGCGATGCCGGCGAGGCCGAGCCACAGATAGACATGATGCCAGCCGTACGCGTGCGTGAGCCACGCCATCAGCGGCGAGAACACGACCGCCGCGAAATACTGCGCGGCGTTGAAGATTGCCGACGCGGTGCCGCGCTCGGCGGTCGGGAACCAGCTCGCGACGACCTTCGCGTTCGCCGGAAACGCGGGCGCCTCCGCGATGCCGACCGCGAAGCGCATCGCGAACAGCGCGACGACGGCGAATGCCGCGCTGCCGCCGAGGCCGATCGTGCTCTGCAGCAGCGTGAACGCCGACCACAGGAAGATGCTTGCCGCATACACGCGCCGCGCGCCGAACCGGTCGAGCAGCCAGCCGCTCGGCAATTGCGCGAGCACGTACGCCCAGCTGAACGCGGAGAAGATATAGCCCATCGTCACCGGATCGATGCCGAACGCCTGGCGGATCGGCGTGCCGGTGATCGACAGCGTCGCGCGGTCCGCATAGTTCAGCGTCGTGACGACGAACAGCATCGCCAGGATCCAGTAGCGCACCGCGGTTCGGCGTTCGGTGCGCGCGAGGTCGATCGGGAGGTCGCGAGAGCGAGTCTGATTCGTCACTTTAAATGTACGTCGTCATATGACATGGTGAGCAGTGTAGGGGCCGCATGCTGGCGTGCAAAGTTCGGGTTTCCCCTTGGTTATCCGACTGCTAGTCATCGTATCTCCGTGGTGCGCGTCATGCGATCGCGTGCGGCCCGCCTTTCGCAGGCCGGCTTCGGACGACAAGGAAAGCACGCCTACGTCGGCAGACATCGTATCTGTTGCGCTACAATGTTCGATCCCACCGAACCCACGGAGCACACCCATGCAACTGACAGGAGAGATGCTGATCGGCGCCGACGCGGTGACCGGCTCGGCCGGCACCTTGTACGCATTCGACCCGTCGAAGGACGCGCCGATCGATGTGCCGGCCTTCGGCATCGCGACGCAGGCCGACGTCGATCGCGCGTGCGAACTCGCGCGCGGCGCGTTCGACGCCTATCGCGCGCAGCCGCTCGCGGCGCGCGCGGCGTTTCTCGAGGCGATCGCCGACGAGATCGTCGCGCTCGGCGACGCGCTGATCGAGCGCGCCCACGCGGAAACGGGGCTGCCTGCCGCGCGGCTGCAGGGCGAACGCGCGCGCACCGTCGGCCAGCTTCGTCTGTTTGCGCGCGTCGTGCGCGACGGCCGCTTTCTCGCCGCGTCGATCGATCCCGCGCAGCCGACGCGCACGCCGCTGCCGCGCTCGGACCTGCGGCTGCAGAAGATTCCGCTCGGCCCCGTCGCGGTGTTCGGCGCGAGCAATTTCCCGCTCGCGTTTTCGGTCGCGGGCGGCGACACCGCGTCGGCGCTGGCGGCCGGCTGCCCGGTGATCGTGAAGGGGCACGAGGCACACCTCGGCACGTCGGAGCTCGTCGGCCGCGCGATCCGCGCGGCGGTCGAGAAGTGCGGGATGCCGGCCGGCGTGTTTTCGCTGCTGGTCGGGCCGGGCCGCGTGGTCGGCACGGCGCTCGTCAACCATCCGGCGATTCAGGCGGTCGGCTTCACCGGCTCGCGGCAAGGCGGCATGGCGCTCGTGCAGCTCGCGAACGCGCGGCCGCAGCCGATTCCCGTCTACGCGGAAATGAGCAGCATCAACCCCGTCGTGCTGTTCCCGGCCGCGCTTGCCGCACGCGGCGACACGATCGCGACCGGCTTCGTCGAATCGCTGACGCTCGGCGTCGGCCAGTTCTGTACGAACCCGGGCCTCGTGCTCGCGATCGACGGCCCCGAGCTCGACCGCTTCGAGGCGGCCGCCGCGCAGGCGCTCGCGAAGAAGCCGGCCGGCGTGATGCTGACGCGCGGCATCGCGGACGCGTATCGCAACGGCCGCGGCACGCTCGCCGAACTGCCGGGCGTGCGCGAGATCGGCGCGGGCGAACCGGCGCAGACCGAATGCCAGGCGGGCGGCGCGCTGTACGAAGTCGGCGCGCAGGCATTCCTGTCCGAGCCGGCGTTCGGTCACGAGGTGTTCGGGCCGTCGTCGCTGATCGTGCGTTGCCGCGACTTCGACGAGGTCGCGCGCGTGCTCGACGCGCTCGAAGGCCAGCTCACGGCCACGCTGCAGATGGACGCCGACGACAAGCCGCTCGCGCGCCGTCTGCTGCCGATCCTCGAACGCAAGGCCGGTCGTCTGCTCGTGAACGGTTTCCCGACCGGCGTCGAGGTGTGCGACGCGATGGTGCACGGCGGCCCGTTCCCGGCGACGTCGAACGCGGCGTTCACGTCGGTCGGCGCGACCGCGATCGACCGCTTCCTGCGGCCGGTGTGCTATCAGGACTTCCCGGACGATCTGTTGCCCGAAGCGCTGCAGCAGGACAATCCGCTTTCGATTCCGCGGCTGCGGGACGGGAAGGCGGAGTGATGTGCTGAACGCGTCGTTTCGGTGGGCGGTCGGCCGCTGGAATGACGGCGGGAAATGAGGAGGCGGAATCGGCCCGGCGGTCGGTTCCGCTTTTTTATCGTCGAGAGCGGCGCGTTGCGCGAGTTCGGCGGGGTGGCCGTCGTTGGCCGTACGGCGATTGGCGGCCAGCCGATTTCCCAGCGACAACGGCACGTTCGCAAACTGTACGACGCGTCGCCGATCATCCGATTCCGCGAACCGTTTCAGCCGATCACGGCTCGGCGAACCTTGTGCAAAGCATCGCCGAGCGCATCCAGCGACAGCGAACCGAGCGCCAAGCGAAGGGCATGACGCGTATTCGGCGTGGTCGAGAACGGCTCGGCCGTGGTCACGAGTACACCGTCACGTTCGAGATCGGCCGCGACGCGATCGGCGCGCAGGTCGTCGGGCAATTCGAGCCACACGTAGTAGGAGTTCGGGTGCGCGACGATTGCGCCGCCGCGCAGGATGCGGCGCGCGAGCGACTGTCTGCGCCGCGCATCTTTGCGCTTTCGCTCCTCGAGCGTGTCGACCATCCCGCTTTCGATCCACTGGCACGCCAGTGCAACGGTGAGCGACGGCGTGTTCCATGTCGATACGCGGATCGCGCGCTCGAGTGGCGGTATCAGGCGCGCCGGCGCCGCAACGAAGCCCACCCTCAATCCCGATGCGACGCTTTTCGACAGCCCCGATACGTAGACCGTCCGCTCGGGCGCATACGTGAAAACCGGCTTCGGCGCGGGCTCGGCGAGGAACGCGTAGGCGCCGTCCTCGATGACGAGAAAGTCGTGACGTTCGGCGAGTTCGGCGAGGCGAATCCGGTCCGGTTCGCTCATCACCCAGCCGAGCGGATTGTGCAGCGTGGGCATCGTATAGAGTGCGCGCACGGGGCGTCGCCGGCAGAGTGCGTCGAGCCGATCCAGATCCGGGCCGCCGCCCACGCATGACGGCAGCGGCGCGAGGTCGAGCCGGTGCAGTTGCGCCAGCGCTTTCATGCCGGGGTAGGTCAGCGCGTCGATGGCCAGAATGTCGCCGGGCTGCAGTAGCGCCATGACTGTCACGGCGAGCCCCTGCTGCGCGCCGTTGACGATCAGCACCTGTTCGCCGGGCACGCGGATGTCGCGATTGCGTAAATGTTTGGCGACGGTTTGCCGTTCGTGCCTGCGTCCGCCTTGCGGCGCGGAATGCAGCAGTGCATCGAGATCGCCCGACGCGGCGAGTGTGCGCAACCCCGTGCGGAGCAACTCGACCTGCCCGGGCAGCGACGGATAGTTGAAGGTCAGATCGATCGTTCCGGAGCACGCCGGATTTTGCTCGAGCCCGAGTCGGCGCGGCAACGACGTATCGCGCACGAAGGTGCCTCTTCCCACTTCGCCGACTACGAGCCCCATCGCTTCGAGTTCGCCGTACACGCGCGACGCGGTCGCCAGCGCGACGCCGTGCTGCTTCATCAGTGCGCGGATCGTGGGGAGCTGCGTGCCGGGCGGCAGCGTGCCTGCCCGTATGTGGCCGACCAGATCGTCGACGATGGATTTGTATCGAGGTTCGGCCATCGATGTATCTAGAACAATTTTTTGTTTGTATCGCCTGCAGAGATTACGCTGGGACCTCCACTCACGCAAACGGCCGCCAGCATGATCGACACCTCGACCTTATTGATCTTCTCCGGCGCGGTGATGGCGCTGCTTTTGTCTCCGGGGCCGAACATGGCGTTCGTGATGGCGCACGGCATGGCCTACGGGCTCGGCGGCGGCGCGGCTGCGGCGCTCGGTATCGGCGTCGCCGACCTGATCCTCACGCTGCTGACGGCGACCGGCGTGACGGCGATGGTCGCCGCCTGGCCGCCGTCGTTCGACCTGATCCGCTATGCCGGTGCGGCTTATCTGCTGTGGATGGCCTACAAGGCTATGCGTCGACCGGGTGAGCTGGGCCAGGTCGCCGCTTCCCAGGCGACGCTGCGCTCGGTGTTCGTGCGTGCGATGCTCAACAGCCTGCTGAATCCGAAGGCGCTGCTGTTCTTCATGGTTTTTCTGCCGCAGTTCGCGGACCCCGGCAAAGGCGCGGTGGGCCACCAGTTGATCGTGCTCGGTTGTGTGCTGACGGCGATCAGTACGGTGTTTCACACGCTGCTCGGCAGTGTCGGCGGTTCGGTGCGCCGCTTTCTGGGCCGCCATGCGCGCGCGGCGAAACTGCAGTCTCGCGGATTGGCGGCGTTGCTCGTGCTGCTGGCCGTTCGGCTGGCCGTGATGTCTCGCCCCGTCTGAGCGGCAGACGGCGTGTCGTACTCGCAACGTATGGAGAATCCTCGATGTACATCGCAGCGTTCATCTACAAGCCCGGTGAAGTCGACGAGGAGTTCCACCGGCTGAGCGCCATCATCGATGGCATCGCGGCGAGTTTGCCGGGCTTCGTCGGCGCGGAATCCTGGCGATCGGCCGACGGGCGGCTCGTGAATGCCAGCTACTACTGGCGTGACGAAGCGTCGCTGAAGGCATTTGCGTCCGCGCCGCAGCATCTCGATGCGAAACGACAATTCCGCAAGTGGTACGGCGGGTATCACGTCGTCATTTCGAAGGTTGAGCGGGCGTATGGAGACGGGACGGTCGAGCACTTTGTGCAGGACTCGCGGAGGTTGGGAGGGCGGTGATGGGTGGGGGCGGCGCCGTCGTTGAGGCGCCGCGTTCATCCTCGGGGTGCGCACTTTGGAAGAGGGGCGGCTGCGTGATGCGGGGCAAACGGACAGGTTGGACAACCGATGTTTGCGCGCGATCTGGCGAGCGACCGGGGAAAGCCGGCGCAGCTAGCGTTTCGGGAGTTGACGCTGGTGGCTTTCGACCAAAAGTGAACGTTCGCAATCTGATCATGGGAGACCGCAACGGATCCGTAACGGGCCATTCGATGTTGCCTCGCCGGTCCGCCGTAACAGCAGCAGCGCGTGCCGGCGCGTTAGTGATTGCGCATCAGTTCCACCACGAAGTCCAGAAAAGCGCGGGTCTTTGCCGGCACGTGGTGCCGGGATGCGTAGTAGACGTATAACGGATACCGTTCGTCTACCCATTCGGGAAAGAGATTGATCAACCGCCCGTCGGCAATCAGGGGCTCGGCACCGAGCAGCAACATCTGCGCAATCCCGGAACCGGCGAGACATGCGTTAAGCAGAGCGCCCGGGTCGTTGACCGTGAGTCGTCCCTGAGTGTTCACCACAATGCGTTTTCGTTTGCGATGGAATTCCCACTGGAACGGCTTGCCAGTCTCCGGGTTTCGAAATTCGAGGCATCTGTGGTGTCGACCTTCCAGGTCCTCGGGTTTTGCCGGCCGTCCCCAACGTGCAACGTACGACGGTGCTGCAACTGTCACGATGCGGGAGTCGAGCAGCTTTCTCGCGATCAGGGTAGAGGCTTTCGGTTCGCCGAATCTAACGGCGAGGTCGAAGCCGTCCATGACGAGGTCGCCAAGACTGTCCCGCGCGATGAACTCGATTTCGAGTTCCGGGTGTGTGTCCATGAACGCATCGAGTGGCTGCCCGAGAACGGTCCGGTAGACGACAGGATCCAGATTGATTCTCAGCTTTCCACGCACAGCCGACGCGCCACCCGCCGCAGCGGCCGCCGCTTCCTCAAGGCCGGCCAGATGGGGCATGACCTGCTCGTAAAAGCGGCGGCCCTCTTCAGTCAGGGAGACAGAGCGCGTTGTCCGGTTGAAGAGCCGGATGTTCAACCTCTTTTCCAGCCGCGCAATCGCGCGACTGACGCCCGGCGGCGTCATTCCTATCACCTCCGCAGCGCCCACAAAGGTCCCCGCATCCACTACGGCGGCGAACACGCTAATGCTGCCGGAAAGTTTCTCGCTACTGGATCTCATGGTTGCTCAAGTTAATACGGTTGGCGGAGCGCGATCGACCGCGTGAAGGCGAACGCTGCGCCGCGCAGCAGTGCTGGCGGGGTCCGTTGATCATGCCAAATTAATGATCCATTGTCACTTATCTGATGACATCCATATCATTTTGTTTCGTTTGGTGCTTGTCCAGAATACGTCTCGCCGACGCATTCGTTGGACATCGACGCAAACCGGTCGCGGCCCGGTTTTTCGCCATCGCCGAGCACTGCAATGCCGCGATTCATTCATTCGGGAAGAAACCAAAATGGCAGGTCAAACAGATCGTCGCCGTCTCCTGAAGGGAGCATCGAGCCTGCTGGCGCTTGCGACGCTTGGTGGCGTTGTAAGCCGCGACGCGCAGGCACCTTTCTACGATGCGCGCGCCGTGGACCTATACGGGCGTCGAGCAGGCGTTTTACGACGGTTTGCGTCGCGTCTGAACGATTGACCGTCGGCACGCCAACACTGGATCAACCGATATCACCACACACGGAGAACGAGCAATGTATGCAATCACAGGAATCACCGGCAAGGTGGGCGGTGCACTGGCCCGCGAGCTGCTGGCTGCCGGTCAGCCGGTGCGCGCCGTCGTGCGCGATGCGACACGGGCAGAAGCTTGGGCAGAGCGAGGGTGCGAAATCGCGACGGCTTTCATGGAAGACTCTTCGTCGCTCGCCGCCGCATTCGAAGGCGCGACCGGCGTTTTCATCCTGCCGCCTTCGGAGTTCGATCCGGAGCCCGGGTTTCCCGAAGCGCGCACAGTGATTGACGCTGTGTCCGCCGCACTCCTGAAGGCGCGACCCGGTAAGGTCGTCTGCCTCTCGACGATCGGCGCGCAGGCCGACGAGGTCAACCTGCTCACTCAACGCACGCTGATGGAGCAGGCGCTGCGCGATATGCCGATGCCCGTGACGTTCCTGCGCCCAGGCTGGTTCATGGAGAACGCCGCATGGGATGTTGCGTCTGCAAGCGACGATGGCGTGATTGCCAGTTACCTGCAGCCGCTCGACAAGCCGGTGCCGATGGTCGCCACTGCGGACGTAGGCCAGGTTGCCGCCGACCTGCTTCGGCAAACTTGGTACGGCGTGCGCGTCGTCGAGCTTGAAGGTCCACGCCGGGTAAGTCCTAACGATCTCGCAGCGGCTTTCGCCAGTGTGTTGCATCGTCAGGTACGCGCGGAAGTCGTCGAACGGCACACGTGGGAAGCGCTGTTCCGCACGCAGGGCATGAAGCATCCTCTACCTCGCATGCGCATGCTGGACGGCTTCAACGAAGGCTGGATCCGTTTCGAAAGTAATTCTGACGAAATCTTGCGCGGGCACGTCGAACTGGAGACTGTTGTCGGCGAGCTTGTGTCACGTCGAATCTGATCGGAGCCGGCAGCGACGCGTGGACTCAGAGTCCCACTCTACCGAAGCACCAGGTTCTCGTTGATACAAGGAGTACACGATGGAATACGGCGCGCTGGGCAGAACTGGTCTACGCGTTTCACGGTTGAGCCTCGGCGCAATGACGTTCGGTGCTGGCTCAGGCATCTGGGGCGATATTGCAGGCTTGGACCGCGATCAGGGCACCCGGCTTGTCGCGATGGCCGTGGAACGTGGCGTCAACCTGATCGACACGGCGGACGTCTATACGACCAATGCGATCGAGTCGCTGCACATGCAGCTTCGGAAGATCATCAAGGCGTGCGGCCACTTTTGGAAGCGCGCCATGACTCAGTTCGCGCTGCTTTACCCGGAACGATTCAACATTGGAATCTGAATCTCAACCCGCCTCACACACGGAATTCCGGATACCTCCGAGGGCGGCAGCTTTCGGCCGCGATCGGTCGTTGGACAGTCACTGACGAATCGCTGACAATCTAGCCACCCTGCAATGACTGCCCGCGGCTACCGGAAGCGTATATGCGCTCAAACTTTCTGGTCTCCAATCGTACCGCCCAGTATCAAACGATCGCGCTGATCCTCATATCGATGTTCTGTTTCGCGATCGTCGACGCACTCGGCAAAGCCGTGGCGCTCGGTTATCCGGCAAACGAAGTAACGTTCTTCCGCATGCTGTTCGGCATCGTGCCGGCCGTTCTCGTCAGTCTTCGTGGCGAGCCGTTGATCGCTCGTGTCAAGAATATCGATCTTCGCGGACAGACTACGCGCGCGCTGACGCTACTCGGCGCTTCCGGACTATTCTTCGCCGGCTTGCCTTACCTGCCGTTGAGCGAGGCCGTCGCAATCGTTTATTCGGAGGCGATCTTTGTCGTTATCCTTGCCCCGTTGCTCCTCGGGGAGCGCTTGATCGCGCGGAACGCAGTCGCAGCGTGCGTCGGCTTTATCGGCGTCATTCTGGTTGTCCGTCCACACGGTAGCTTGTCGACTTTCATCGGCCCGTGTCTGCTGCTGTTGAGCGCTGTGTGCGGCGCGCTTTCGATGATTCAGATTCGCAGGCTCAAGGTGAGCGACGACTCGAGCCTCACCGTGCTTTTCTTTACCACTTTCGGGACCGTCGTGACCGGTATTTCCCTATTGTTTGCGTGGCGGACACCGACACTCAGGGACCTGTTCATCATGGCGCTGCTCGCGATATTCGCCACTGCCGGCCAGCTTCTCTTTACGGTCGCAGTGAGGCGCGAAAACGCGGCGACACTCGCCCCTTACACCTACACAAGCATCATCTGGGCAACGCTTTTCGGATTCGTCGTATGGGGCGAGACGTTAGACCTCGTGCCGGTCCTCGGGATAATCGCAATCGTCGGAAGCTCGATCGCTGTTGCGATTCGGGAAGAGCCGCCTGAGGGGCCGGCGGTTTAGCCGATCGCCCAACCCACCTTCCCCCCACCCCCACTTTCCTCTACATTACCGAAGCCTCCCGGCCCCAAACCGCAAAGGCGAACCTGAGAGCTCACCCAAAAACAACGAGGGACCCGAACGCATGAACATCAGCAAACGCGGCGACCACCTGTTCGCAACCGGCCTGCCGAAAACGATCGGCGACGTCGCCAAACTCGTCCGCACGCAGATCGGCGAATACAGCGAAGGGCGCGTACTGGCCGACGAACTGTTCGCGATGCAGCGCGAACTCGGCGGCAACGAATTCGACCTGACGATCAATCGCGGCCGGCCCTTCTCGGGCCACGATACCCACTCGCTGATTTTCGGCACGGTCGTCGACCGCTTCCGGCTCGACATGCAGGCGGTCGTGTTCGCGATGAAGCACCGCCGCAGCATCGACGCACGCGACGGCGCACAGCGAGGCGAAGCGCTCACGCAGGCGAACGCGCACCTCGCGACCGCGAAGCAGTACGCGCAGTTCACGGTCGGGCGGCTGTTCGATGCGGTCGTCGACCGCGACGTGCTGAAACAGATTCTGGATGCGACGTCGACCACGCGCGGGCGCGCGCCGGCCGAACAAAAGGGAATCGAGGAGGCGAAGCGCAAGCTGAGCGACGCGCGTTACCGGATCCTCGGCGCCATCGGGCGGATGTGACGGCCGCGCCGGCTCGTCGAGCCGCGCGGCATCGTCGATGCGAGCGGGCCGGCCGCCGCGCCGCGATGGCGCCGCCGCCGGCCGCGTCGTTCTTACTGCGGGCCCATCTTCTTGATCAGCACATCGAGCTGCGCGACTTCTTCTTCGGTCAGATCGACGAGCGGCGCGCGCACCGGGCCCGCATCGTGGCCGACCAGCTTCGCGCCGGCCTTCACGATGCTGACCGCATAGCCCGCGCGGCGGTTGCGGATCTTGAGATACGGCAGGAAGAACTCGTCGATCAGGCGGCCGACGGTCGCGTGATCGTCCTTCGCGATCGCTTCGTAGAACGTCATCGCCGTCTTCGGGATGAAGTTGAACACGGCCGACGAATACACCGGCACGCCGAGCGCCTTGTACGCGGCCGCATAGACTTCGGCGGTCGGCAGGCCGCCGAGATACGCGAAGCGCTCGCCGAGGCGGCGGCGGATCGTGACCATGCTTTCGATGTCGCCGACGCCGTCCTTGAAGCCGATCAGGTTCGGGCAGCGATCGGCGAGGCGTTCGAGCATGTCCGCATTGAGCTTCGAATTCGCGCGGTTGTACACGACGACGCCGATCTTCAGCGCGCGGCAGACCTGCTCGACGTGCTCGGCAATCCCTTCCTGGCTCGCTTCGGTCAGATAGTGCGGCATCAGCAGCACGCCGCTCGCGCCGAGGCGCTCGGCTTCCTGCGCATATTCGATCGCGACGCGCGTCGCGCCGCCCGCGCCGGCGAGGATCGGCACCTTGCCCTTGCAGGTTTCGGTCGCGACGCGGATCACGTCCGAATACTCGCGCTGCGTGAGCGAGAAGAATTCGCCGGTGCCGCCGGCGGCGAACAGCGCGCTCGCGCCATACGGCGCAAGCCATTCCAGACGCTCGGCGTACGTGGTCGGGCGGAAGCTGCCGTCGGCGTCGAAGTCCGTCAGCGGAAACGACAGCAGGCCGTGGGAAATGATCTGTTTGAGTTCTTGCGGTGAGGTCATGGTTGGGTCGTCCGTCTAGCGCGAGTGCTGGGTTCGTCGGGAACGGCATACGAGCCATAGTGGCGATGTCGTTGTATGTCATCGTACAACGCAAGAACAGGCGGCGCAAGCGGTTTGCTCGCCGGGGAATAGTAGGGTCTTTCCGGATAAGGGTTTACGAACTATGCGCGATCGGTGTTCAATGTCGTATGATGACTAACGATATGACTTGCCGCTTTCAGGAATTCCGATGACTGCATCCCCGCTCTACATCCGTGTGCATCCGGACGACAACGTCGCGATCGTCGTCAACGACGGCGGTCTGCCGGAGGGCGCGACGTTCGCCGACGGGCTGACGCTGCGCGAAGGCGTCCCGCAGGGCCACAAGGTCGCGCTGACCGATCTCGCGGCCGGCGATCCGATCGTGCGCTACAACGTCGTGATCGGCTACGCGCTGACCGACCTGCGGCGCGGCAGCTGGGTCAACGAGCGCACGATGCGCATGCCGGAGCCGCCGGGCCTCGACGACCTGCCGCTCGCGACGCGCCGCGCGCCGCCGCTGGCGCCGCTCGAAGGCTACACGTTCGAGGGCTTCCGCAATCCGGACGGCTCGGTCGGCACGCGCAACATCCTCGCGATCACGACGACGGTGCAGTGCGTGGCAGGCGTCGTCGAGCATGCAGTGAAGCGGATCAAGGCCGAACTGCTGCCGCGCTATCCGAACGTCGACGACGTCGTCGGCCTCGAGCACACGTACGGCTGCGGCGTCGCGATCGACGCGCCCGATGCCGACATCCCGATCCGCACGCTGCGCAACATCAGCCTGAATCCGAACTTCGGCGGCGAGGTGATGACGGTCAGCCTCGGCTGCGAGAAGCTGCAGCCGGACCGCCTGCTGCCGCCGGGCGCGATCCCGGTGGTCGCGGCCGAGGGCGAGCCCGACAACGGCGGCGTCGTGTGTCTGCAGGACGCCGCGCATGTCGGCTTCCAGTCGATGATCGATTCGATCATGACGATGGCCGAATCGCATCTCGAGCGGCTGAACCGCCGGCGTCGCGAGACGTGTCCGGCGTCGGATCTCGTCGTCGGCGTGCAGTGCGGCGGCAGCGATGCGTTCTCGGGGCTGACGGCCAATCCGGCGGTCGGCTTCGCGGCCGACCTGCTCGTGCGCGCGGGTGCGACGATCATGTTCTCCGAAGTGACCGAAGTGCGCGACGGCGTCGCGCAGCTGACGTCGCGCGCGGCGAACGAGGACGTCGCGCGCGAGATCATCCGCGAGATGGACTGGTACGACCGCTATCTGCAGCGCGGCCGCGTCGACCGCAGCGCGAACACGACGCCGGGCAACAAGAAGGGCGGCCTGTCGAATATCGTCGAGAAGGCGATGGGCTCGATCGTGAAATCGGGCAGCGCGCCGATCGCCGGCGTCGTGCGACCGGGCGAGCGTGCCCGGCAAAAGGGGCTGCTCTACACGGCGACGCCCGCGAGCGACTTCATCTGCGGCACGCTGCAGCTCGCGGCCGGCATGAACCTGCACGTGTTCACGACGGGCCGCGGCACGCCGTACGGGCTCGCGCAGGTGCCGGTGATCAAGGTCGCGACGCGCAGCGATCTCGCGCGCCGCTGGCACGACCTGATGGATCTCGACGCGGGCCGCATCGCGACCGGCGCGGCGACGATCGAGGACGTCGGCTGGGAGCTGTTCCACATGATGCTCGACGTCGCGAGCGGCAAGCGCCGCACGTGGGCCGAGCAATGGAAGCTCGCGAATGCGCTCGTGCTGTTCAATCCGGCGCCGGTGACCTGACGCGCGGCTATCTCGGTCGAACGATGCGGGCGCCTTCGGGCGCCCGTTGTCGTTTCGGGGCGCCGCGTCGTTCGTCGCGTGCCGTGTGCGCGCATCGCGAATCGCTTACCTCGCACGTAATCGACGGCCCGCGCGACGCCGGCGACGATAGCGACACGCGGACACGAAACGTTCGCGGCATCGTCTCCCATCCATCCGACCAGGAGTCTCGCATGAACACCAGTGCCCAATCCGTCCATACCGACCTGATCGACCGCTACTTCGATGCGTGGAACGAGCCCGACGTCGCGCGCCGCCGCGCGCTGATCGACGCGACGTACGCGAGCGATGCCGCCTATCGCGATCCGCTGATGGCCGGCGACGGTCACGCGGGCATCGACACGATGATCGCGGCCGTGCAGGAGCGCTTTCCGGCATACCGCTTTCGCCGCACCACCGATGTCGACGGTTTCGGCCAGCACCTGCGCTTCTCATGGGCGCTCGAGGCGCCGGACGGTACCGCGATCGTGAAGGGCTCGGATTTCGGCACCGTCGATGCGTCGGGCCGCCTGAAGTCGATCACGGGCTTCATCGACGAAATGCCGGCTGCGGCGGCGTAACGCACATCGCGGCATGCGCAGCGGGCGCCGGGATCGGGTAACGTTATGCGGTTCGTTCCCGCTCCCGGAGCTCCCGACATGCTGAAGAACCTCGATCCGCTGCTGCACGCCGACATCCTCCACACGCTGCGCGCGATGGGCCACGGCGACGAAGTGGCGATCTGCGATGCGAATTTTCCGGCCGAATCGGTCGCACAGCATACGGTCGTCGGCCGCGCGCTGCGGATCGACGGCGCCGATTCCGCGCGCGTCGTGCGCGCGGTGCTGTCCGTGCTGCCGCTCGACACGTTCGTGGAGACGCCCGCGTGGCGCATGGAAGTCGTCGGCGATCCGGCCGCGCTGCCGCCGGTGCAACGCGAGGTGCAGGCCGAGATCGACCGTGCGGAAGGGCGCGCGGTGCCGCTCGCCGGCATCGACCGCTTCGCGTTCTACGAACGTGCGCAGCAGGCGTACGCGGTGATCGTCACCGGCGAACTGCGCGGCTACGGCTGCTTCCTGTTCAAGAAAGGCGTGTTGTTGAGCGACGCCGGCTAAACACGCGCGGCGGGCCGTGCTGCACGCGGCCATGTAAAGTTTTGCTACAACTCTTGGACGACGCGCACGGACGCTCTATGCTGGCCCATTTGCCGCGCGCACCGCAGCGCGCGGTGCCGAGCGGCCCGGCCGCGCTCGCGCGACCGGACGTACTGCATACGAGGAGAGAGGCATGACGCGTTCCGTCGATTCCGGCGTCATTTTTTTCGCGCGCCTGGCGCTGGCGGCGTTGTTTCTGTGGGGCGGCGTGATGAAGCTGCTCGGTTACGGCGATTTCGTCGGCTATCTGCGCGGGCTGAACGTGCCGTATCCGCAGTTCGTCGCGCCGATCGTCGTCGCGATCGAAGCGCTCGGCGGTCTGCTGCTGATCGTCGGCTACCGCGTGAAGCGGCTCGCGCTGCTGATGGCGATCTACACGGTCGCGACCGCAATGGTCGGCCACAACTTCTGGGACGCGACCGATGCGGCGGTTCAGCACGACATGGTGATCCACTTCTGGAAAAACATCGCGATCGCGGGCGGCTTCCTGCTGCTGTTCGTGACGGGTGCGGGCGGCGCGAGCATCGACGGTTTGCGACGGCCGAGTTCGTCGTACGGCGGGCTGCGCTGATCCGCTCGCGCGGCGCCGGGTGCCGCGCGCTGCGTGCCGCACCACCGCACCACCGCGCCGCTGCGCCGCTGCGGCGGCGCAAAGACGAAAGGGCCGAATTCCGCCGCGTGCGGAATTCGGCCCTTCGTTCGTCGGGCGCCTGGGCGCGCTCAGCGCGCGGCCGTCACGTCCTTCGCATCCTTCGCGAACTGCACGGCGATCGCTCCGAGCACGCAGATCGCCGCGACATACACGACCGGCGCCATCGGGTTCCACTTCATCATCAGCGACACGATCACGGGCGTCAGGCCGCCGAAGATCGCATACGCGACGTTGTACGAGAACGAGATGCCCGAGAAGCGCACGACCGGCGGGAAGCTCTTCACCATCACGAACGGCACGGCACCGATCGTGCCGACCGTGAAGCCCGCGATGCCGTAGTACAGCGGCAGCGTCGACGCGTCGGCGGCGACCTGTGCGAACAGCAGGTAGTAGCACGCGGCGAGCACGAGGCCGCCGATGCCGAGCACGCGCTTCGCGCCGAACCAGCCGGCGAGCGAGCCGGCGCTGATGCAGCCGGCCGTCAGGCACAGCGTCGCGACGCTGTTCGCGAACAGCGTGATCGCGGGCGTCAGGTGGAACTGCTTCTGCAGCAGCGCGGGCGTCATCAGGATCACGACGACGATCGCCGCGGACAGCATCCACGTGAGCAGCATCGACACGATCACCGCGCGGCCGTGATCGCGCAGCACGGCCTTCAGCGGAATCTCGGCGGCAAGCGCCTTCTTCGCCTTCATCTCGGCGAACACCGGCGTTTCGTGCAGCCAGCGGCGCAGATACACGGAGAACAGCCCGAATACACCGCCGAGCAGGAACGGAATGCGCCACGCGAACGCGGCGACTTCGGCGGTCGAATAGCGGCTGTTCACGCCGGCGGCGACGAGCGAGCCGAGCAGGATGCCGGCCGTCAGCCCGGCGGTCAGCGTGCCGCACGCATAGCCGATGTGCCGCGACGGCACGTGCTCGGACACGAACACCCACGCGCCCGGCACTTCGCCGCCGACGGCCGCGCCCTGCAGGATGCGGAACAGCAGCAGGAGCACCGGCGCGAGGATGCCGATCGTGTCGTAGGTCGGCAGCAGGCCCATCAGCAGCGTCGGCACGGACATCAGCAGCACGCTGAGCGTAAACATCCGCTTGCGGCCGACGAGGTCGCCGAAGTGCGCCATGATCACGCCGCCGAGCGGACGCGCGAGATACCCGGCCGCGAAGATGCCGAACGTCTGCAACTGGCGCAGCCAGTCGGGAATGTCGTGCGGGAAGAACAGCTGGCCGATCGCGGGCGCGAAGAACACGAAGATGATGAAGTCGTAGAACTCGAGCGCGCCGCCGAGCGCGGCGAGGCCAAGGGTTTTGTAGTCGCTGCGCGTGAGCGCGCGTTCGGCGGCGCGAGGCACGCCGCTCAGTTCGGAAGCTTGCATGGTCAGGACGATCGGTTTTCGAATGTAGTTGTCGGTGCTGCGTCTCCAGGGCCCGCTGTTGGCGTGAACAGGCGCACGGCCGCGGCCCGCGTCGTCGGAAGGTGTGCTGAGCGCCGGGTAGAGCACGGAACACGCGCCGCCGCACCGGGATGGGGCGCGGCGGGGACGATGCGTCAAACTGAGTGGGGGATTCTACAGGAGCGCGAAATGCGCGAGGCGGCGCGGTTCGAGGGCGGCCTCGACTGCGCCCGCGCCGCGCCGGGCGAGCGCGGCGCGCGACGGGCCTGCCGTGCGCGCGCCGTGACGACGGATGGCGTCCGCCTGCGTCAGTTGCCGGCGATCGTGTCGACCGGCTTGAACGCGCCGTGTTCGACGCGATAGATCGTGACGGGCGCGTCCTTCAGGTCGCCTTTCGCGTCGTACGCGATGCGATCGGCCGACACGCCCTTGATCGACACCTTGCCGAGATACGGCGTGTAGACCTTCGGATCGGTCGAGTTCGCGTTCTTCATCGCGGTCAGCAGCGCCATCGTGCCGTCGTACGAGTAGGGCGAGTAGGTGATCACGTCTTCGTTGAAGCGTGCCTTGTAGCGCGCCGCGTAGCCGGCGAAGCCCGGCATCTTTTCCTTCGGCAGCCCGCCCATGTAGACGATCGCGCCTTCGGCCGCGTCGCCGCCGACCTTCAGGAACGTCGGCGAGCGCGACATTTCGCCCGTCACGAACGCCGACTTCATCCCGAGCTGGCGCATCTTGCGGATCATCGGCGACGATTGCGCGTCGCCGCCGCCGTAGAACACCGCGTCCGGATTGATGCCCTTCAGGTTCGTCAGGATCGCGGAGAAATCGAGCGCCTTGTCGTTCGTGAAGTCGCGCTTCACGATCGTGCCGCCCGCGGCCTGCACGGCCTTCGCGAATTCGTCGGCGATGCCCTGGCCGTATGCGGTGCGGTCGTCGATGATCGCGATGCGCTTGAAGTGCAGGTTCTTCACGGCGTACGTCCCGACGATGCGGCCCGCCTGCGCGTCGCTCGTCAGCAGCCGGTACGTGGTCTTGTAGCCGCGCGCCGTGTATTGCGGCGACGTCGCCATCGAGATCTGCGGCAGGCCCGCGCGATCGTAGAGATCCGACGCCGGAATGCTCGTGCCCGAGTTGAAGTGGCCGATGATGCCGCGCACGTTGTTGTCGATCAGGCGCTGCGCGACCGTCGTGCCGGTGCGCGGGTCGGCCTGGTCGTCCTGCGAGTCGAGCTGGAACGTGACGGGCTTGCCGCCGATCGTCGGATTGGTCGCGTTGAAGTCGGCGATCGCGAGCTGCACGCCTTTCTGCATGTCGGTGCCGTAGTTCGACTGCGGGCCGGTCAGCGGCGCGGCGAAACCGATCTTGACGACGTCGGCGGCGATGGCGTGCGCGCCGGACAATGCGCAGGCGGCAGCCAGCGCGACGTGCGATACCTTCAGCTTCACTTTCACTTCCCCTTGATGGCGTGGTTGGGCCGCCGCCGGCCGTCGGGCCTGCGGCGGTCAGCGGGCGCGGGACGCGGGCGGCCGGACTGGCCGGAAGCCGCGCGCGCGTCGCGCACCGGATGTCGCGAGTGTCGACCGCTATGCCGGAATCGGCGTGCCGGGCTTTCCGTTCGGGCGTACCGGACGGCGCGCCGCGGCGGCGACCGGTTGTCGTCTCGTGACTGTGCAGCGAAGTCTAGGTAGCGAAAATGCGCACGTCTTGCGCGTTCGGTGCGCGGGCCGCGACGATTTCGGCATATCGTCGATTACCCTGATATATGCGGAGATCGTCATTTCACGTGCGTAATCCGGCCAAGACGCGGCGCGCGGGGCTTTCTACGATGGCGGCCTGCCGCGGCGCGGCACGCGTCGGCACCGTCGTGGCCGCATGCGTCCAGTGCCGCGGCGGGTTGCGTGCGCCGCGCGCGGCAGCCCGCGCCGACCGTCGCACGCCACGCTGCGCGCACGCGCGCGCCGTCGGCTCGCGATGCATTACGCGCGCACTTCTATAATCGTCGCCATCGCTTACTTGTTTCACGGATGCCGGGATGACGCCCACGCTTGCCGTACCGCCTCACAGCCTGTCCGATACGTTGCGGTATCGGACCGACAACGCCGATCTCGGCGCGATGCTCGCGCACTTTCGCCTGCTCGAGCCGGTGTTCGACGCGCTGCCCGACGTCGCGTTCTTCGTGAAGGACGCCAACGGCCGCTACGCGCTCGTCAATCGCACGCTGGCGCTGCGCTGCGGCTACAAGGACAAGCGCGACCTGCTCGGCAAGACGACCGACGAAGTCTTTCCGCGCCGTTTCGGGCGCAGCTATTTCGAGCAGGACATGGCGACGATCAACGCGGGCCAGCAGTTGACCGATCAGCTCGAGCTGCATCTGTATCCGGGGCGTCAGCCCGGCTGGTGCCTGACCTGCAAGGAGCCGCTGCGCGATGCGTCGGGCAAGGTCGTCGGCCTCGCCGGCATTTCGCGCGACCTGAAGGCGCACGAAGGTTCGCATCCGGCGTACAGCAAGCTCGCGGACGTCGTCCAGCACATCCAGGATCACTACGTGCAGCCGCTGAACCTGAAGCAGCTCGCGCAGATGGCGGGGATGTCGGTCGCGCAGCTCGAGCGCTATTTCCACAAGGTGTTTCACCTGACGCCGCGTCAGGTGCTGTTGAAGACACGTCTCGATGCGGCCACGGCGCTGCTGGTCACCCACGACAAGGTGACCGACGTCGCAGCGTTATGCGGGTATACGGATCACAGCGCGTTTACGCGCCAGTTCAAGGCGACCGTCGGCGTGACGCCGACGGAGTACCGGATGATGCTGCAGGATCGGGCAGGGGAACGGAGCGCGCGCGGCGGCGCGGCAGAGGCGGCGGCTCAGCGGTAGCCGAGCCCCTTGAGGACGGCCGTGCCGTCTTTCGTCAGGCGGAAGCTCGGCGCGGCATCGGCGTCGAGCTTGACCATCTCGACGAGGCCCGCTTCCTGCAGCGCGGGCAATTCCGGTTTCGCGTTCGCGCCGATCGGCGCGTGCAGCAGCACGAGCAGCGTCGCGATTTCGTGATGGCTGAGCAGGCGGCGCAGCATCGTCTTCTTGGCAGGGGGCGCGGCCGGGCGGCCCGCGGGTGCTTCTACGGCGCTCATCGCTGTCCTCCTTTTTTGAGAAATTCTTCAGGGCTGGATGCGGATGGTGCCGGCCGAGACTTAAGCGATTCTTAAAACGGCACCGCGCGACGTGCGATCGCGCCAGCATCGCGTTACCGCATGTAACGCCGCCGGGCCCGATGCGCGGTGCGATGCCGCGCGCTACTTGCGCCGCTGCGCCTGCGCGGCGAGCCGCACGGCCGCATTCGCGGCGCCGTAACCGTCGTATCCGCCGCGGCGCTCGACGAGCTCGAACGAAAAGCGGTTGTCGACCAGCTCCGTATACGCGTGCAGGAATTCGCCGCCCCGTTCGTCGCGGTCGTAGAGCAGATGGTGCGTGCTCAGCGTGTCGATCATCTCGTCCGACAATCCGTAGCGCGCCGCGAGATCGTCGTAGTAATTGGCCGGAATGCGCAGGAACGACACGCCATCGGCGGCGAACGCCGCGGTCGCCTTCACGATGTCGTCGGTGCGGAACGCGACGTGGTTCAGCCCGGTCCCGTGGTAGCGGTTCAGCGATTCGGCGACGGCCGTGTGCCGGTCGACCGACGCGTTCAGCGCGATCCGCACCGAGCCGTCGGCGCTGCGCACCGCGCGGCTGCGCACGAGCCCGTACGGGTCGGGCACGAGCCAGCTCCGCTCGGCCTCGAACCCGAACGCGGTCTTGAAGAACAGGATCCACGTGTCGAGCGCGTCGGCCGGCAGCGCGAGACAGACATGGTCGATGCCGCTCAGCGGGCCGACCTCGGTCGGGCCGTCGATGTCGGTCAGCACGAAATCGGATTCGTACAGCGTCGGCCCGTTCGGCGCTTCGTCGACGAAATAGTCGAGGCTGCCGTCCGGCGCCTTCACGCTCGGCAACACGCGCTCGTTCGGCCCGACGCGGCCGGAAAACGGCGCATATCCGAAGCCCGCCGCGCGTTCGAACGCAACTTTCGCATCGTCGACGCGGAACGCCGACGCGCAGAGCGACAGCCCGTGCTGCTGGAAGAACGCATCGGCGAACGAGTCGCGCTCGGCGTTCAGCACGATCGACGCGGCGCCGTGCTGAAACAGCGTGACGTCCTTCGAGCGGTGGCGGCCGGCGAGCCGGAAGCGCATCCGGCGCAGCCAGTCGCCGACGGTCGTCGCCGCCTGCGCGTCGACCGCGAATTCGATGAACTGGAATCCGACGTGCGCGGGCGGCGCCGGCGGCGCGAACAGCGGCTGATCGGCCGCGGGCGAGCGGCCGTCGGCGGCGAGCTGCGCACGCGTGAGCTCTTCCAGATACAGCAGCGAGCGATGGCCGTCGGCGGCCGTGATCGCGGTCGGCGCCGCGCGAAAGCCGTCGTTGAAGATCTCGAGCGACAGCGGCCCCGTATAGCCCGATTCGATCACGCGCGCGGTGAAGCGCGCGAGGTCGAAGTCGCCCTGGCCGGGGAACGAGCGGTAATGGCGGCTCCATTCGAGCACGTCCATCGCGAGCTTCGGCGCGTCGGCGATCTGCACGAACGCGATGCGCTCGCCGGGAATGTCGGCGATCGCATCGGGCGAGTCGTCGAGCGACAGCGTGTGAAAGCTGTCGAGCGCGAGGCCGAGATGCGGGCTGTTCACGGCGTTCACGAGCTGCCACGCATGCCCGTAGCGCTTCACGACGCGGCCCCACGCCAGCGCCTCGTATGCGACGACGACACCCGCTTCGCGCGCGGCTTCCGCGAGCGCGCCGAGCTGGTCGACGAGCAGCGCATCGTCGGCGATGGTGTCGGGCGACACGTTGCTGCAGACGAGAATGCGGTCGGTGCCGAGCGCATGCATCACGTCGAACTTGCGTCGCACGCGGTCGAGATTGCGCGCGAGCTGCGCGGCGCTCACGCCCTCGAAATCCCGAAACGGCTGGAACAGCACGATGTCGAGGCCGAGATCGGCCGCCATGCGCCGGACGTCGGCCGGCGATCCGTCGAAGTAGACGAGATCGTTCTCGAAGATTTCGACGCCGTCGAAGCCCGCGGCCTGAATGGCGGCGAGCTTTTCGGCGAGCGTGCCGGACAGGGAAACAGTGGCGATCGAGCGCTGCATGGGCGGATCCTGCGGAGAACGGGCGGCGGCGCCCGAACCGACCCTGAATGAACCAGTCGTTGAATTCGCCGCGCGCGCCATATCCCGAGTTTACTGGGGGAGTGTAGCGAATTATACAAACTAACTAGATGGTACAAATAAGCGAAAACCCGAAAAGACAACCGGCATGTGCGGGCGCACACTAGCGTCCATTCCCGATGTCGCGGGGCGGTCGCCGCAACGGTCCGCCCCGATTTTTGGAGCAGAATCCTGATGAGCAAGCACAAGGTCCTGGTGCTGAACGGGCCGAACCTCAATCTGCTGGGCACCCGCGAGCCCCATATCTACGGCGCCGAAACGCTGGCCGACGTCGAGCAGCGCTGCCGCGCCGAGGCCGAGTCGCTCGGGCTCGATCTCGAGTTCCGTCAGTCGAACGCCGAACACGAGCTGATCGACTGGCTGCATGCCGCGCGCCACGACACGCACGGCATCGTGATCAACCCGGCCGCCTATACGCATACGTCGGTCGCGCTGGCCGATGCGCTGTCCGCGATCGCGAAGCCCGTGATCGAGGTGCATATTTCGAACGTGCACCGCCGCGAGGCATTCCGTCACCATTCGTACGTGGCGGCGCTCGCCGAAGCCGTGATCTGCGGCTGCGGCACCGACGGCTACATTTTCGCGCTGCAGCGCATGGCGACGCTTCTTGCGCGGGGAGCCGCGCGATGAATCGTCCGTCGTTTCTGATCGGCCTGATCGGCCAGGGCATCGGCGGATCGCTGTCGCCCGCGATGCATGAAGAAGAAGGATTCCGGCAGGGTTTCGGCTACGTGTACCGACGTATCGATCTCGACGCGCTCGGGCTGAGCGTCGACGCGCTGCCCGCGCTGCTCGATGCCGCGCAGCGCATGGGATACGACGGCCTGAACATTACGCATCCGTGCAAGCAGCGCGTGATCGAGCACCTCGACGAACTGTCCGACGATGCGCGTGCGCTCGGCGCGGTCAACACGGTGCTGTTCCGCGACGGCCGCCGGATCGGCCACAACACCGACTGGTCCGGTTTCGCGAAGTCGTTCCGGCGCGGGCTGCCGGGCGCGTCCCTCGAGCGCGTCGTGCAGCTCGGCGCGGGCGGCGCGGGCGCGGCCGTCGCGCATGCGGCGCTGCAGATGGGCGCGGCCGAACTGACGTTGTTCGACGTCGACCCCACGCGTGCCGCGTCGCTCGCCGGCGAACTGCAGCAGCGTTTTCCGGTTGCGCGCGTTACGGCGGGCGGCACGCCGTCCGGCGATGCGCTGGCGGCCGCGATGCGTGCGGCGACCGGCCTGATCCACGCGACGCCGACCGGCATGATCAAGCATCCCGGCCTGCCGCTGCCCGCCGAACTGCTGCACGCCGGCATGTGGGTGGCCGACATCGTGTATTTCCCGCTCGAAACCGAACTGATCCGCGCGGCACGCGCGGCGGGCTGCGCGACGCTGCCCGGCGGCGGCATGGCCGTCTACCAGGCGGTCGATGCGTTCGAACTCTTCACCGGACGCACGCCCGACGCCGAGCGGATGTTCGAGCACTTTCAGTCGCTCGTCGCGCGCTGACCCATCGACATAAAGAGAGACCAGGAGACGACCATGCAGCACCCCACCCGTACGAGCGCCGCGCCGGCGCAGGCCGCCGCCGGCGCGGCCCGGCGCACGTCGGCGCGCTACAAGATCCTCGCGCTGCTCGCGATCGGCACGATGATCAACTATCTCGACCGCACCGTGCTCGGCGTGGCGGCGCCGCAGCTGACGAAGGAGCTCGGCATCAACGCGGCAGTGATGGGCATCATGTTCTCGGCGTTCTCGTGGACGTACGTGGTCGCGCAGGTGCCGGGCGGTCTCGTTCTCGACCGCTTGGGCAGCAAGGTCACCTATTACTGGTCGATGACGCTGTGGTCGCTCTGCACGTTCCTGCAGGGCTTCGTGCCGGGCGTCGCGACGCTGCTCGCATGCCGGCTCGGCCTCGGCCTCAGCGAGGCGCCGTGCTTTCCGACGAATAGCCGCGTGGTCGCGACGTGGTTCCCGCAGAACGAGCGCGCGATGGCGACCGGCACTTACACGGTCGGCGAATACATCGGCCTGGCGTTCTTCAGCCCCGTGCTGTTCGCGCTGATGGGCGCGTTCGGCTGGCGTTCGCTGTTCTGGGTCGTCGGTGCGGCCGGCATCCTGTTCGGGCTCGTCTGGTGGAAGTTCTATCACGAGCCGCGCAATCATCCGGGCGCGAACGCCGCGGAACTCGCCTATATCGAGGCGGGCGGCGGTCTCGTGCACGGCGTGCGCAAGAACGACAAGCCGGCGCAGAAGGCGTTCAGCTGGTCGATGGCCGGCCGGCTGCTCAAGAAGCGCCAGCTCGCGGGCATCTGCCTCGGCCAGTTCGCCGGCAACTCGACGCTCGTGTTCTTCCTGACCTGGTTCCCGACCTATCTTGCGACCGAGCGCCATATGGGCTGGCTGAAGATCGGCTTCTTCGCGGTGATGCCGTTCATCGCCGCATCGGTCGGCGTGATGTTCGGCGGGATCTTCTCCGACTGGCTCCTGCGTCGCGGCAAGTCCGCGAACCTCGCGCGCA
Organism: Burkholderia multivorans ATCC BAA-247; assembly: GCF_000959525.1. NCBI lineage: Bacteria > Pseudomonadati > Pseudomonadota > Betaproteobacteria > Burkholderiales > Burkholderiaceae > Burkholderia > Burkholderia multivorans. The sequence goes on along the minus strand of NZ_CP009831.1, from coordinate 2,246,917 downwards.
AGCTGCCGATCATCGCCGGCCTGCTGCTCGCATCGACGATCATTCTCGCGAACTATGTGCAGAGCAACGAGGCCGTGATCGCCATCATGTCGGTCGCGTTCTTCGCGCAGGGGATGGCCGCGCTCGGCTGGACGCTCGTGTCCGACATCGCGCCGGACGGCCTGCTCGGCGTGACGGGCGGCATCTTCAACCTCGCGGCGAACCTGGCGGGCATCGTCACGCCGCTCGTCGTCGGCTTCATCGTCGCCTCGACCGGCTCGTTCGTCGGCGCGCTCGTGTTCATTGGCGCGATCGCGCTGATCGGCGCGCTGTCGTACATCTTCGTCGTCGGCGACATCAAACGGATCGAACTCTAAGCACCGGCTCCACGCAGCAGTCGTGCATTCGCCCGGCGGCCTCCCAGGCCGCCGGGCTTTTTTATATCTTCACGCCGGTTGCAGCGCGATGCCGAGCGACTCGATCGCATGCGCGATCGCGGCGACGGCGCGGCGCATGTCCGCGGCATCGATCGCGCCGATGCAGCCGACGCGGAACGTCTCGACGCGCGTGAGCTTGCCCGGATACAGGGTGAAACCCGCATCGCGTACGGCATCGTAGAACGGGCGGAACGCATACGCGCGATCGGCCGGTGCATGGAACGTGACGATCACGGGCGCCTGAATGCCTGCATCGAGAAACGGCACGAAGCCGAGCGCTCGCATCGATTCGATCAGCGTGCGGCAGTTCTCGCGGTAGCGCGCGCCGCGCGCAGGCTGCCCGCCTTCCGCCCGATACTGATCGAGTGCGGCACGCAGCGCGGCGACCACGTGCGTCGGCGGCGTGAAGCGCCACTGGCCGGTCCTCCGCAGATACGCGTACTGATCGTGCAGATCCAGCGCGAGCGAGCGCGCGTTGCCGGCGCACGCGTCGAGCGTGCCGCGCCGCACGATCGCGAATCCCATGCCGGGCACGCCTTCGAGGCATTTGCCGCTGGCCGAGATCAGGGCGTCGATGCCGCTGCCCGCAAGCGCGATCGGCAGTGCGCCGAACGAACTCATCGCGTCGACGATCAGCCGCTTGCCGTGCCGCCGGCACACGGCGGCGATCGCGTCGAGCGGGTTCAGGATGCCGGCGCTCGTTTCCAGATGCACGAGCGCGACGTGCGTGATGCGCGGCTCGCGCGCGAGCGCCGCGTCGACCGCGGCCGGGTCGACCGCCGCATCCTCGCCGAACGGCAGCGCGATCGCGGCGACGCCCAGTCGTTCCAGGATCGTCACAATGCGCGTGCAGTACGCGCCGTTTTCGGGCACCAGCACGACGCCGTCGCGCGGCACGAGCGTGCCGAGCGCGGCCTCGACCGCGAACGTGCCGCTGCCCTGCATCGGGACGCAGACGTATTCGTCCGCGCCGTGCGCGATCTCGACGAGGTCCGCACAGACGCTCGCCGTCAGCCGGTTGAACGCGGCATCCCACGAGCCCCAGTCATGTTGCATTGCGTGGCGAGTTGTGGCGGACGTCGTGAGCGGGCCGGGCGTCAGCAGGATCGGATCGGACATGGTTTTCTCCAGCAAGGATCGGACGAAACGCCGGGCGGCATTTCTGAGCGACTTGCAGGATATTGGCAAAATGTGTCATTTTGTGGAAATTGTGGCGCACGTCACGGGTTTGTCATCGAACGCTGTGATCCTTCGGGTGCCGCGCACGAGCGCCGTGCGCGGCGGCGACGCGGGCCGATCGGCCGGCTCGCCCCCGATCGACAACCGCTCGGGCCGGAACCGCCGCATGGCGCGCGGCCGGCGCGCAGAGCAGAGCCGGACGTGCCCCGGCCGTTTGGTGTACCGCCTACGGAGAAGTGAGATGACACTGCAGAATTCCACGCGCGCCGCTGCCGGCGCGTTCCGCAAGCTGGCGCTGGCCGCGTGCGCGGCGGGCCTGCTGCAAGGCGCGGCGCTGCCCGCGCATGCGGCGAGCGCGGTCGTGCTGTATACGGCCGACGGCCTCGAGAACCTGTATCGCGACGTGCTTCCTGCCTTCGAGAAGAAGGAAGGCGTGCGCGTGAACATCGTGACGGCCGGCAGCGGCGAGGTCGTGAACCGCGCGAACATCGAGAAGAATTCGCCGAAGGCCGATGTGATCGTCACGCTGCCGCCGTTCATCCAGCAGGCGGGCCAGATGGGGCTGCTGCAGGCATATCAGAGCGTGAACTACAAGAACGTGCCGGCGATCGCGAAGGCCGAGGACGGCACGTGGGCGACGTTCGTGAACAACTACTTCTCGTTCGCGATCAACCCGGAAGTCGTGAAGAACCAGCCGAAGACGTTTGCCGATCTGCTGTCGCCGAGCTATGCGGGCAAGGTCGCGTACTCGAACCCGGCGACGGCCGGCGACGGGATGGCCGTGCTGATCCTGACGACGTCGCTGATGGGCGAGGACAAGGCGTTCGACTATCTCGCGAAGCTGTCGCAGAGCGTGAAGTTCCACACGAAGGGCACGGGCTACCTGAACGTGCTGCTGTCGCGCAACGAGATCGCGGTCGCGAACGGCGATCTGCAGATGGATCTCGACGACGCCGAGCACGGCGCGCTGTCGGTCAAGCCGATCTTTCTCGCGGCGAAGGAAGGCGACCAGCCGACGACGTTCCAGCTCCCGTACGGCATCGGTCTGATCAAGGGCGGCCCGAACCAGGACGCCGGCAAGAAGCTGATCGACTATCTGATGTCGACCGACGTGCAGTCGAAGGTGCCGGACATGTACGGCATTCCGGGCCGCACCGACGTGCCGCTGACCGGCAAGAACGGCGAGGCGGTGAAAAAGGCGATTGCGGGCGTGAAGCTGATTCCGGTCGACTGGAACCAGGTGATGGCGAAGAAGCCGGTGTGGCTCGAGCGCTGGAAGAAGGATGTGATCGGCAGCTCGGGCAAGCCGCTCGACGTCGTGAAGCCGAAGTGAGCGGCGCGCGCTGCCCGTTCCCGTGAGCAAGAGGATGACCCTGGTGGATACCGCCCTGACCCATCCCGGCGCATTCGGCGCCGCCGAGCCGCGCACGACGCTGCGGTCCGGCGCGCCGGGCGGCGTGCAGATCGAGCATCTGAGCGTGCGCTACGGCGCGCGCACGGTGCTCGAGGATCTGTCGCTGTCGATCGGCGCCGGCGAATTTCTGACCGTGCTCGGCAAGAGCGGCTGCGGCAAGACGACGCTGCTGCGCTTCATCGCCGGGTTCGTGAAGGCCGACGGCCTGACCGGCACGTTGACCGTTGCCGGCCGCGATCTGACCGATGCGCCGCCGCACAAGCGCAATCTCGGTCTGCTGTTCCAGAATTACGCGCTGTTTCCGCACCTGTCGGTGTTCGAGAACGTCGCATTCGGGCTGCGCGCGCGCCGGATGGCGTCGCCCGAGGTCACGCGGCGCGTCGCCGACGCGCTGAAGCTCGTGCAGCTCGGCGATGCCGGCCATCATCTGCCGGCGCAGCTGTCGGGCGGGATGCAGCAGCGCGTCGCGCTGGCCCGCGCGCTCGTGATCGAGCCCGACGTGCTGCTGCTCGACGAGCCGCTGTCCGCACTCGATGCGAACCTGCGCGCGTCGGTGCGCAGCGAACTGAAGGCGCTGCACGAGCGGCTGCCGAATCTGACCGTCGTTTGCGTGACGCACGACCGCGACGATGCGCTCGTGCTGTCCGATCGCGCGCTGCTGCTGCGCGACGGACGCATCGCCCAGCTCGGTACGCCGCAACAGCTGTACGACGCGCCGAACGACGGCTATGTCGCGCGCTATCTCGGCCCGGCGAACCTGCTGCCGCCGCACGTGATTTTCCCGCTCGGCGATGCGCGCCACGACGCGCGCGACAAGGTCGCCTGCGTACGGCCCGAGCGCCTGACCGTGATGCCGCTTGCCGCGGGTGGGCTGCACGGCACCGTGGCGTCGGTCGAATGGCAGGGCGCGGACCTGTCGATCGCGGTCGTGCTCGACGCCGCGCCGGACGAACCGGTGCGCGTGACGATGCAACGCGGCCGTGCGGCGGCGCCGACGCGCGGCGCGCGCGTTTCCCTGCATTGCGAGGCAGACGATGTCGTCCTTATCGACCCCTGAAGCCGGACTGCCGCCGCAAGTGCGCGCGTCGGCCGCCGCGCACGCGGCCGCGGCGAAGCGCCGCAAGCGCATCGCCGATTTCCATTTGCTCGCGCTTGCGATCGTCGTGCTCGGCCCGCTCGTCGTCTATCCGCTGGTGCGGCTCGTGCTGCTGAGCCTGTCCGGCGATCACGGGCTGAGTTTCGCCGCGTACCGGACTTTCTTCGGCAACCCCGACACGCGCCAGGTGCTGCTGACGACGCTCGGCGTGCTGTTCGCGAGCGCCGGCACCGCATCGCTGCTCGGCGTGATGCTGGCCGCGCTGCTGTTTTTCAGGCCGTTCCCCGGCGCGGCACTCGTGACGCGATTCCTGGAGCTCTATGTCGCGTTCCCGTCGTTCCTCGTCGCGTTCACGCTGATCTTCCTGTACGGCTCGCAGGGCTCGGTCAGCATCGCGCTGCAGCAGCTGTTCCATCTCGAGGCGCCGCCGCTCGATTTCCTGTTCGGCATCGGCGGCGTGATCCTCGCGCAGACGGTGTTCTATACGCCGTTCGTGGTACGTCCGACGCTCGCGTCGCTCGCGACGCTCGACCTGCGGCTGATCGAAGCGGCGCGCAGCCTCGGCGCGTCCGGCTGGATGCTCGCGCGTCGCGTCGTGCTGCCGATCGCGTGGCCCGGCATCGCGGCCGGCACCGTGCTGTGCTTCCTGCTGACGCTGAACGAATTCGGGATTCTGCTCGTGCTCGGCAGCGCAAGGCTCGTCACGCTGCCGGTCGCGATCTACAGCAGCGCGACCGTCGATCTCGACCTGCCGACCGCCTCGGCCGGCGCGGTCGCGATGCTTGCGTTGTCGCTTGCGCTCTATGCCGTCTATCGCCGCGTGAACCGTCGTGCGACGGGAGGAAACGATGTCCGCTGAAATCCACGTCGCGCACGCGGTGCCGCGGCGCCGCGCCGACTGGCGCGATGCGCTGCTCAAACATGCGGCGCGCGCCGCGCTCGCGCTCGCTGCATTCGCCTGCTTCTGGCTGTTCGTGCTGCCGGTGATCGTCGTCGCGCTGTCGAGCGTGGCGACCCAGTGGTCCGGCACGATCCTGCCGGCCGGCTACAGCCTGCGCTGGTTCGCGCGGCTCGGATCGCCGGAATACGACGCGCTGCTGACGAGTCTCGAGATCGGCTTCGGCGTAGCGGCGCTCGGCACGCTGCTCGGGCTGTGGCTCGCGCTCGCGCTGGAAGGGCGCGACCGGCGCGGGATCGGCGCGGTCGTCGATGCGCTCGTGATGGTGCCGAACGGCGTACCGAGCGTCGTGCTCGGGCTCGCGGTGCTGATCGCGTATCACCAGAAGCCCGTCGATCTGTCGAGCTCGGCGGCGATCGTCGTGCTGGTGCAGCTCGCGCTGATTCTGCCGTTCTGTTATCGCTGCGCGGCTGCGGCGCTGCGTCCGGAGCTGACGGTGCTGCGCGAAGCCGCCGCCAGTCTCGGCGCACCGCCCGCGATGGTGCTGCGCCGCGTGCTGCTGCCGCAGCTCGTGCCGGCGCTGCGCGCGAGCCTCGCGCTCGGCTTCGCGCTGTCGCTCGGCGAGCTCGGTGCGACGCTGACCGTCTATCCGCCCGGCTTCGCGACCGTGCCGATCGTCGTGATCGGTCAGGTCGAGCGCGGCTATTACCTGCCTGCGTCGGCGCTGTCGCTGCTGATGCTCGGCGCGTCGCTCGCGGCGCTGCTGCTGATCGCCGCGCGCGTACCGCGCGGCACGCGGAGCGCCGCATGAACGCCGCGTTCGCGTTGCGCGCGCCGGGTGCGGCGCCCGCCGGGTGCGGCGCGCCGGCGGATCTCGCCGGTCGGTTCGTCGACGTCAACGGCCGCCGCTACCGCCTGCCGTCCGAGCCGACGGCAGTCGTCTGCATCGACGGCTGCGGGTACGACGATCTGGTGCGCGCGGTGGACGCCGGCGTTGCGCCGTTCATCGGCCGGATGATCGCCGAAGGCAGCGCATGGCGCGCCGACTGCGTCGTGCCGACCTTCACGAACCCGAACAACGTATCGATCGTCTGCGGCGTGCCGCCTTCGGTACACGGGATCTGCGGCAACTATTTCTGGGATCCGGACGCCGACGGCGGGCGCGGCGCCGAGGTCATGATGAACGACCCGGCCTATCTGCGCGCGGGCACGCTGCTCGCGGCCGCATCGGACGCCGGTGCGCGCGTGGCCGTCGTCACCGCGAAGGACAAGCTGCGCCGGCTGCTCGGCTGGCAGCTGAACGGCGTGTGCTTTTCGGCGGAGAAGGCCGCGCAGGCGAATCTCGCGGAAAACGGCATAGCGGACGTGCTCGACTGGGTCGGGCTGCCGTCGCCGGACGTCTATAGCGCCGCACTGTCCGAATTCGTGTTCGCCGCCGGCGTGCGGCTCGCGCAGACGCGCCAGATCGATCTGATGTATCTGTCGACGACCGACTATGTGCAGCACAAGTGCGCGCCCGGCAGTGTCGGCGCGAATGCGTTCTATGCGATGACCGACCGCTATCTCGCGCAACTCGACGCGCTCGGCTGGGCAATCGGCGTCACGGCCGATCACGGGATGAACGCGAAGCACGATCCGGCGACGGGCCGGCCGAACGTCGTTTATCTGCAGGATGCGCTCGACGGCTGGTTCGGCGCGCGTGCCGCACGCGTGATCCTGCCGATCACCGATCCGTATGTCGTGCATCACGGCGCGCTTGGGTCGTTCGCGACCGTCTATCTGGCGCCCGCCATCAATCGCACCGACGCGATGTGGCGTGTCGGCGGCCTGGACGGCGTCGAATGCGTGCTCGACAACGCGGAAGCCGTCGCACGCTTCTCGCTGCCGGCCGACCGGATCGGCGACCTCGTCGTGATCGCGCGCCGCGACACGACGCTCGGCACGCGTGAGCGCGACCACGACCTGTCGGGGCTGACCGTGCCGCTGCGTTCGCACGGCGGTGTGTCGGAGCAGGAAGTGCCGCTGCTGTTCAACCGTCGGATCGTGCGGCGCGACGTCGAGCGCCGTCCGCGAAATTTCGACGTGTTCGATTTCGTGCTGAACCGGGTCGCGCGATGATGGCCCATCCGCGACAGGACCACCCCGCGTTTCGCGCCGAGGCGCTGCGCTGGTGCGGCACGCGCGCGCCGCGTGAGCGCACGTTCGACGTGAGGGACCCGTATACCGGCACGCGCGTCGGCACCGCGCCGCTCGCGAGCGTCGACGACGTGCGCGCCGCGTTCGACTATGCCGTCGCTTACCGACCGACGCTCACGCGCTACGAACGCTCGCAGATTCTCGAGCGGGCGGCCGCGCTGCTGCGCGAACGTGCGGAAGAGGGGGCCGATCTGATCACGCTGGAGTCGGGCCTGTCGAAGCAGGACTCGCGCTACGAGATCGGCCGCGTCGCCGACGTGCTGAAGTTCGCGGCGGTCGAGGCGCTGCGCGACGACGCGCAGAGCTTCTCGTGCGATCTGACGCCGCACGGCAAGGCGCGGCGCGTGTTCTCGCAGCGACAGCCGCTCGAGGGCGTCATCGTCGCGATCACGCCGTTCAATCACCCGATGAATCAGGTCGCGCACAAGATCGCGCCGGCGATCGCGACCAACAATCGCGTGATCGTGAAGCCGTCGGAGAAGGTGCCGCTGTCGGCGTTCTATCTCGCGGACCTATTGTACGAAGCCGGGTTGCCCGAACCGATGCTGCAGGTGCTGACCGGCGACCCGCGCGAGATCGCCGACGAACTCGTCACGCACGCGCAGGCCTCGCTGATCACGTTTACGGGTGGCGTGGCGATCGGCAAGGCGATCGCGGCGAAGGCCGGCTACCGGCGCGTCGTGCTCGAGCTCGGCGGCAACGATCCGCTGATCGTGCTCGACGATGCCGATGCCGAACGCGCGGCGTCGCTCGCGGCGCTCGGCTCGTACCGGAATTCGGGGCAGCGCTGTACGGCGGTCAAGCGCATTCTCGTGCAGCGCTCGATCGCGCCGGCGTTTACCGAGGCGCTCGTCGAGAAGACGCGCGCGTGGCGGTACGGCGATCCGTTCGATCCGACGAACGAAATGGGCACGGTGATCGACGATGCGGCGGCGCGGCTGTTCGAAGCGCGCGTCGCCGACGCGCTCGCGCATGGCGCGCGCCTGCTCACCGGCAACATTCGCCGCGGCGCGCTGTATGCGCCGACCGTGCTCGATCGCGTCGATCCGTCGATGACGCTCGTCCGCGAGGAGACGTTCGGCCCCGTGTCGCCGGTGATCGCGTTCGACACGATCGACGACGCGATCCGGATCAGCAACGGCACCGCGTTCGGGCTGTCGTCGGGTGTGTGCACCGATAGTACGGCGGCGATCGTGCGATTCGTGAACGAGTTGAACGTGGGGACGGTGAACGTATGGGAAGTGCCCGGATACCGGCTCGAGCTGACGCCGTTCGGCGGGATCAAGGATTCGGGGCTCGGTTACAAGGAAGGCGTTCAGGAGGCGATGAAGAGCTTCACGAACCTGAAGACCTTCTCGTTGCCTTGGGAGTGACGCAATGGCGCTGACAGTGGAAGACATCGATCGGTTGTATCGCGAGCACGGCCATGTCGCCTATAGCGGCGAGCCGGTGACGCAGCTCGAGCATGCGCTGCAGAGCGGACTGCTGGCGGAAGAGGCCGGCGCCGACGAGGCGCTCGTCGCGGCCGCGTTTCTGCACGACCTCGGGCATTTGCTGAATCGCCAGGGCGAGACACCGAGCGCGCGCGGGATCGACGATCTGCATCAGTATTTCGTGCTGCCGTTTCTGCGGCCGCTGTTTTCGGACGCGGTGCTCGAGCCGATCCGGCTACATGTCGACGCGAAGCGCTGCCTGTGCCGGACGGACGCCGGCTACCTCCAGAGTCTGTCGCCGGACTCGGTGCGCAGCCTCGCGCTGCAGGGCGGCGTGTTCAGCGAAGAGGAGGCGGCGACGTTCATGCGGCGTCCGTATGCGGAGGACGCGCTGCGTCTGCGCCGCTGGGACGATACGGCCAAGGCCGAGGGCAAGCCGACGCCGGATCTCGATCACTATATGGAGATCGTCGCGCGGCAGGTACGCGCGGCTTGAGCGTTCCGGCGTGTCGATCCAGGGCCCCGCGCGCGATAGCGTGCGGGGCCCTGGATTTTTTTCGCGAAACCCCTTGCGCATCGGGCGTGGGCTGCATAGAATCACGCCTCTTTCGCGCTAACGGAAACGCGGCGCGGAAGGGGAAGCGAAGTCGGACGTGTGCTGCAGTGTGAGCACCCGCCCGACGAAGGAAGAAGAACCCCGCAGTCGCAACGATGTAGTGAAAAAAGTTGTTGACGATCTGCGAAACAGTGTTCATAATCTCGCTTCTCTGCTGCTGACAACGCAGCGCTGCTGAGCAAGACGATCTGCTCGCAGACATGTTCTTTAAAAACTAACAGCCGATAAGTGTGGGCGCTTGATGTGAGCGAGACCTGATCTTCGGATCGGGATAGCAAAAGTATCAAGAGTCTCACACTAAAGTAAGTCAGGTTTATGAAGCAATTCATATGACCTGTCAGCTTTGAGTGAGCGACCGGTTCGAGAGAACCGAAAACAGTAACAGGTTTGAACTGAAGAGTTTGATCCTGGCTCAGATTGAACGCTGGCGGCATGCCTTACACATGCAAGTCGAACGGCAGCACGGGTGCTTGCACCTGGTGGCGAGTGGCGAACGGGTGAGTAATACATCGGAACATGTCCTGTAGTGGGGGATAGCCCGGCGAAAGCCGGATTAATACCGCATACGATCTACGGATGAAAGCGGGGGACCTTCGGGCCTCGCGCTATAGGGTTGGCCGATGGCTGATTAGCTAGTTGGTGGGGTAAAGGCCTACCAAGGCGACGATCAGTAGCTGGTCTGAGAGGACGACCAGCCACACTGGGACTGAGACACGGCCCAGACTCCTACGGGAGGCAGCAGTGGGGAATTTTGGACAATGGGCGAAAGCCTGATCCAGCAATGCCGCGTGTGTGAAGAAGGCCTTCGGGTTGTAAAGCACTTTTGTCCGGAAAGAAATCCTTGGCTCTAATACAGTCGGGGGATGACGGTACCGGAAGAATAAGCACCGGCTAACTACGTGCCAGCAGCCGCGGTAATACGTAGGGTGCGAGCGTTAATCGGAATTACTGGGCGTAAAGCGTGCGCAGGCGGTCTGTTAAGACAGATGTGAAATCCCCGGGCTCAACCTGGGAACTGCATTTGTGACTGGCAGGCTAGAGTATGGCAGAGGGGGGTAGAATTCCACGTGTAGCAGTGAAATGCGTAGAGATGTGGAGGAATACCGATGGCGAAGGCAGCCCCCTGGGCCAATACTGACGCTCATGCACGAAAGCGTGGGGAGCAAACAGGATTAGATACCCTGGTAGTCCACGCCCTAAACGATGTCAACTAGTTGTTGGGGATTCATTTCCTTAGTAACGTAGCTAACGCGTGAAGTTGACCGCCTGGGGAGTACGGTCGCAAGATTAAAACTCAAAGGAATTGACGGGGACCCGCACAAGCGGTGGATGATGTGGATTAATTCGATGCAACGCGAAAAACCTTACCTACCCTTGACATGGTCGGAATCCTGAAGAGATTCGGGAGTGCTCGAAAGAGAACCGGCGCACAGGTGCTGCATGGCTGTCGTCAGCTCGTGTCGTGAGATGTTGGGTTAAGTCCCGCAACGAGCGCAACCCTTGTCCTTAGTTGCTACGCAAGAGCACTCTAAGGAGACTGCCGGTGACAAACCGGAGGAAGGTGGGGATGACGTCAAGTCCTCATGGCCCTTATGGGTAGGGCTTCACACGTCATACAATGGTCGGAACAGAGGGTTGCCAACCCGCGAGGGGGAGCTAATCCCAGAAAACCGATCGTAGTCCGGATTGCACTCTGCAACTCGAGTGCATGAAGCTGGAATCGCTAGTAATCGCGGATCAGCATGCCGCGGTGAATACGTTCCCGGGTCTTGTACACACCGCCCGTCACACCATGGGAGTGGGTTTTACCAGAAGTGGCTAGTCTAACCGCAAGGAGGACGGTCACCACGGTAGGATTCATGACTGGGGTGAAGTCGTAACAAGGTAGCCGTATCGGAAGGTGCGGCTGGATCACCTCCTTTCCAGAGCTATCTCGCGAAGTTGAGCGCTCACGCTTATCGGCTGTAATCAAGACAGACTCAGGGGTCTGTAGCTCAGTCGGTTAGAGCACCGTCTTGATAAGGCGGGGGTCGTTGGTTCGAATCCAACCAGACCCACCAAGTTGTCTGGCGAGAAGAAACCTGGGTGGTCTCTGTACATGGGGGCATAGCTCAGCTGGGAGAGCACCTGCTTTGCAAGCAGGGGGTCGTCGGTTCGATCCCGTCTGCCTCCACCAATCACCAACGCTAAGAGTTTGCTGAAAATTCAGCGAGCGCTTTGCATTGGCGATTGAGCCAGTCAGAGTGATGCAGGAAACTGTATCGGCTGTCGTTCTTTAACAATCAGGAAGAAGTAAGTAATTTGGATAGCGGAAGCGTCTTATGAGATGGACGTGGAAACTATCCGGGTTGTGATTGTATCGATGTATCTCAAGATGATTCGAACTTCATGTTCGACTCAATTGGAATACGGCACAACGCGAGAACTCAACCTGTAGCGACTGTCCATGAGACAGACTCGTTATAGGGTCAAGCGAACAAGTGCATGTGGTGGATGCCTTGGCGATCACAGGCGATGAAGGACGCGGTAGCCTGCGAAAAGCCCCGGGGAGCTGGCAAACAAGCTTTGATCCGGGGATGTCCGAATGGGGAAACCCACTCCGTATGGAGTATCCATGACTGAATACATAGGTCATGTGAAGCGAACGCGGTGAACTGAAACATCTAAGTAACCGCAGGAAAAGAAATCAACCGAGATTCCCAAAGTAGTGGCGAGCGAAATGGGATGAGCCTTGTACTCTTTATTCGTATTGTTAGCCGAACGCTCTGGAAAGTGCGGCCATAGCAGGTGATAGCCCTGTAGGCGAAAACAGTATGAAAGAACTAGGTGTACGACAAGTAGGGCGGGACACGTGAAATCCTGTCTGAAGATGGGGGGACCATCCTCCAAGGCTAAATACTCGTGATCGACCGATAGTGAACCAGTACCGTGAGGGAAAGGCGAAAAGAACCCCGGGAGGGGAGTGAAATAGATCCTGAAACCGCATGCATACAAACAGTCGGAGCCTCGTAAGGGGTGACGGCGTACCTTTTGTATAATGGGTCAGCGACTTACGTTCAGTAGCAAGCTTAACCGTATAGGGCAGGCGTAGCGAAAGCGAGTCCGAATAGGGCGTTCAGTTGCTGGGCGTAGACCCGAAACCAGGTGATCTATCCATGGCCAGGATGAAGGTGCGGTAACACGTACTGGAGGTCCGAACCCACTAACGTTGAAAAGTTAGGGGATGAGCTGTGGATAGGGGTGAAAGGCTAAACAAACCTGGAAATAGCTGGTTCTCTCCGAAAACTATTTAGGTAGTGCCTCGTGTCTCACCTTCGGGGGTAGAGCACTGTCATGGTTGGGGGGTCTATTGCAGATTACCCCGCCATAGCAAACTCCGAATACCGAAGAGTGCAATCACGGGAGACAGACATCGGGTGCTAACGTCCGGTGTCAAGAGGGAAACAACCCAGACCGCCAGCTAAGGTCCCCAAATATGGCTAAGTGGGAAACGAAGTGGGAAGGCTAAAACAGTCAGGAGGTTGGCTTAGAAGCAGCCACCCTTTAAAGAAAGCGTAATAGCTCACTGATCGAGTCGTCCTGCGCGGAAGATGTAACGGGGCTAAGCCATATACCGAAGCTGCGGATGCGAGCTTGCTCGCATGGTAGGAGAGCGTTCCGTAAGCCTGCGAAGGTGTCTTGTAAAGGATGCTGGAGGTATCGGAAGTGCGAATGCTGACATGAGTAGCGATAAAGGGGGTGAAAGGCCCCCTCGCCGTAAGCCCAAGGTTTCCTACGCAACGTTCATCGGCGTAGGGTGAGTCGGCCCCTAAGGCGAGGCAGAAATGCGTAGCTGATGGGAAGCAGGTCAATATTCCTGCACCGTCGTTAGATGCGATGGGGGGACGGATCGCGGAAGGTTGTCCGGGTGTTGGACGTCCCGGTCGCTGCATTGGAGAAGGCGCTTAGGCAAATCCGGGCGCAGGATTCAAGGGTGTGGCGCGAGCGACTTCGGTCGCGAAGCAATTGGAAGTGGTTCCAAGAAAAGCCTCTAAGCTTCAGTCTAACGATGACCGTACCGCAAACCGACACAGGTGGGCGAGATGAGTATTCTAAGGCGCTTGAGAGAACTCGGGAGAAGGAACTCGGCAAATTGGTACCGTAACTTCGGGATAAGGTACGCCCTTGTAGCTTGACCAGCCTGCGCTGGAAGGGTGAAGGGGTTGCAATAAACTGGTGGCTGCGACTGTTTAATAAAAACACAGCACTCTGCAAACACGAAAGTGGACGTATAGGGTGTGACGCCTGCCCGGTGCCGGAAGATTAAATGATGGGGTGCAAGCTCTTGATTGAAGTCCCGGTAAACGGCGGCCGTAACTATAACGGTCCTAAGGTAGCGAAATTCCTTGTCGGGTAAGTTCCGACCTGCACGAATGGCGTAACGATGGCCACACTGTCTCCTCCCGAGACTCAGCGAAGTTGAAGTGTTTGTGATGATGCAATCTACCCGCGGCTAGACGGAAAGACCCCATGAACCTTTACTGTAGCTTTGCATTGGACTTTGAACCGATCTGTGTAGGATAGGTGGGAGGCTATGAAACCGGAACGCTAGTTTCGGTGGAGCCGTCCTTGAAATACCACCCTGGTTTGTTTGAGGTTCTAACCTTGGTCCGTGATCCGGATCGGGGACAGTGCATGGTAGGCAGTTTGACTGGGGCGGTCTCCTCCCAAAGGGTAACGGAGGAGTACGAAGGTACGCTAGGTACGGTCGGAAATCGTGCTGATAGTGCAATGGCATAAGCGTGCTTAACTGCGAGACCGACAAGTCGAGCAGGTGCGAAAGCAGGTCATAGTGATCCGGTGGTTCTGTATGGAAGGGCCATCGCTCAACGGATAAAAGGTACTCTGGGGATAACAGGCTGATACCGCCCAAGAGTTCATATCGACGGCGGTGTTTGGCACCTCGATGTCGGCTCATCTCATCCTGGGGCTGTAGCCGGTCCCAAGGGTATGGCTGTTCGCCATTTAAAGAGGTACGTGAGCTGGGTTTAAAACGTCGTGAGACAGTTTGGTCCCTATCTGCCGTGGGCGTTGGATATTTGAAGGGGGCTGCTCCTAGTACGAGAGGACCGGAGTGGACGAACCTCTGGTGTACCGGTTGTGACGCCAGTCGCATCGCCGGGTAGCTATGTTCGGAAGAGATAACCGCTGAAAGCATCTAAGCGGGAAACTCGCCTTAAGATGAGATATCCCTGGAGGCTTGACCTCCTTGAAGGGTCGTTCGAGACCAGGACGTTGATAGGTCGGGTGTGTAAGCGCAGTAATGCGTTCAGCTAACCGATACTAATTGCCCGTAAGGCTTGATCCTATAACAAGTCTGTCTTACAGAACTTGTCGATTCTCGTGTGCGATACGCACAACCAAAATTACTGCTTCTTCCCGATTGGTTGCGCTGCGAAGCTGCGCAACAACCCTCTTTGCCTGATGACCATAGCGAGTCGGTCCCACCCCTTCCCATCCCGAACAGGACCGTGAAACGACTCTACGCCGATGATAGTGCGGATTCCCGTGTGAAAGTAGGTAATCGTCAGGCTCCCTAAGCCAAGAACCCCCGCCCGAGCAGGCGGGGGTTTTTGCATTTGCGGCGGCCGAAATGCGTCGCTCTAATCCTCTTCCCGTCTCCAGCGCATCGCACGCACAGTCAGTGCCTGCACCGCGCACCATGCATCGACATACCCAGCCAAAGCGGGAAATCACCTCTTCAGGGTAATATCGCGATTCGTGCCGGCTCCAGCTGTAACCGTCAGCGACGGCGGCCGGCGTTTCTGCATCCCCGTCTATTACACCGTTCATGACTGCTCGTTCCGCCTCAGGTGATCGGACGACCGACTTCCTGCCGTATCTCGTCGCCGCGACATTCTTCATGGAGTATCTCGACACCACCGTGATCGCGACCGCGCTACCGCAAATGGCGCACACGTTCGGCGTCGGACCGAATGCGCTCAGCCTCGGTATGACGGCCTACATGCTCGCGCTCGCGGTCTTCATCCCGATCAGCGGCTGGATCGCCGACCGCTACGGCTCGAGAACGGTGTTCGGCAGCGCCATCGTGGTCTTTACCGGCGCCTCCGTACTCTGCGGTCTGTCGAACGGCGTCGGGACATTCACGGCCGCGCGGCTGTTGCAGGGCGTCGGCGGAGCCATGATGGTGCCGGTCGGCCGAATGATCGTCGTGCGCAGCACCGAGAAATCGCGGCTGATGCGCGCGATCGCGACGATCACCTGGCCGGGCATCGTTGCGCCAGTCGTCGGACCACCGATCGGCGGCTTTATCACGACTTATGCATCGTGGCGCTGGATCTTCCTGCTGAACGTGCCGTTCGGTATCGCCGCACTCGTCAGCACCTGGCTCATCGTCCGGAACACGCGCGCGGAGCAGCAGCGGCCGCTCGACTGGATCGGGTTCGTCCTGGCCGGCGGCGCCTTGACCTGTCTACTGCTCGGTACCGAAACGGCCGGGCAGCAAAATGCGCGGTTCGCGCAGGCCGGCATGCTCGTCGGCGCCAGCCTGCTGTTCGGCATTGCCGCGTGGGTTCATGCGCGGCGATGCGCACACCCGCTGCTGGATTTCACGACGCTGAAAGTGCCGACGTTCTCGGTCACCGTGATCACCGGATCGATCACGCGGATTGCGATCAACGCGGTGCCGTATTTGCTCCCGCTGCTGTTCCAGATTGGCTTCGGACTATCGCCGTTTCAGTCGGGCCTGCTGCTGCTCGCGAGCGCACTCGGCAATCTCGGCATGAAGGCCGGCACGTCGTGGATCCTCGATCGGTTCGGCTTCCGCCGTGTCGCGCTCGTCGACGTGACCATTGTCGGCATCTGCACGATCGCATGCGGCTGGCTCACGGCGTCGACGCCGCTCGCGATCACGCTGCTCGTCGTGTTCGTCTACGGACTGACGCGATCGATGCAGTTCACGACGCTGGCGACGCTCGCGTATGCCGACATCCCCACTCAGCAGACGAGCGCGGCAAGCACGCTATGGAGCGCCGCGCAGCAGATGACGATCGGCATGGGCATCGCGCTCGGCGCGCTGTCGCTGCGCGTTGCGGCTTCGCTGCGTGGCGATACGGGCGGCGTTCATTATCTGCTCGAGGATTTTCGATGGGCCTTCGTCGCGGCCGGTGTGCTCGCGTTGCTGACGTTGCCCGGTTACGCGCGGCTCGCACGCGATGCGGGCGATCGGCTGCGTGCAAGCGCCGCACGCGGGTAAGCGAGCGGCGCGCGGATATGACGTACATCCGCGCGGCGAAGCGTGTGCCGCCTCCGCTCGTCGGCGAATATCGCAGTCGCAGTCGCAGTGGCGCGACTGTCACTGCGCGTCGTGAAAAATGATGCCGACCGTGTGCCGATGCCCGCTGCGGATCCGGCTCACGCCATGACGGAGGTTCACGCGATAAATGCCGCGCGTGCCTTGCACCGGCCTGCTATGCACGGCGAAAACCACCGCATCGCCTTGCGCCACCGGCACCACTTCTGTGCGCGACTGCATCCGCGGTCGCTGCTCGGTCAACACGAATTCGCCGCCGGTAAAATCGCGCTCCGGCGCGGACAGCAGAATCGCGACCTGCAGCGGAAACACATGCTCGCCGTATAGATCCTGATGCAGGCAGTTGTAGTCACCGGGACCGTACTGGAGCAGCAATGGTGTCGGGCGCGTCTGTCCCGCCTCGTGGCAGCGCGCGAGAAACGCAGCCAGATCGGCGGGGTAGCGTGTATCGATGCCGAGCGCACGATTCCAGCGATTCGCGATCGGCGCGAGATGGCGATACAGCGCGGTGCGCAGCGCATCGACGAGTGTCGGTAGCGGATACGCGAAATACTTGTATTCGCCTCGCCCGAATCCGTGCCGCGCCATCACGACGCGTGACCGATAGCGTGTGTCGTCCGGATAGAGCGCCGCGAGCGCGCGGCATTCGTCGGGCGACAACAGGCGCGGCACGTGCGCGCAGCCGTAGCCGTCCAGGTCGGTGTCGATGAGGTGCCAGTCGAGCGCGTCGACGCGACTTGCGACGTCGACGGGTTCGGCCGTGCGGGGAAGATCGGCAATGTTCACAGACGTACTCCGTTCGTCAGCGGTGCGGCGTTGCGGTTGCGGGATGGTCGGCGTCGCGGCTCGCGGGGAGCGCACACTGCGATACGCGGCGATATGGGGTCGGCACGACCCGATACGCGACAACGCCATTCGGGCAGCGACGTTCGTGCTGCTTTCCGCGATGACCCATGAATGGCTTCAGTGTAGAGGCGAGCGCGCGTCGATGCGTGCCGGATCTTGCGCGCCAATTCGGTGGGGAACGAAGGCGGAGCGGGGCGACGACGTGGGGCCGACGTATCGCCGGCCGGCTGTTCCGCCATCCCGACGGCGGCCACCCGCGCCGGGAATCGACGGTGTCGACGCGATCGGCATCGCTGGCGGCTCGAGTTTGCGAACGCGATCGTTGCGGCTACTGGAGCGACGGTGCCAACGCCATTGCGAATGAGTCGCCAGTACCAACGCGATCGCCAGCGCCAGTGAATCGCCGGTGCGAACGCGGTCGAGGTGGCCCGCGGTCGCCGGTACCAACGGGATCGTCGCCGCTAGTGAATCGCCGGTGCGAACGCGAGCGAGGTAGCCAGCGGCCGCCAGTCCCAACGGGATCGTCCCCGCTAGTGAATCGCCAGTGCCAGTGGGATCATCGCCGCGAGTGAATCGCCACTGCCAGCGGGATGGTCGCCGCTAGTGCATCGCCGGTGCTAACGCGACCGAGGTGGCCAGCGGTCGCCAGTTCCGACGGGATCGTCCCCGCCAGTGAATCGCCACTGCCAGTGGGATGGTCCCACTAGTGAATCGCCGGTGCGAACGCGATCGAGGTGGCCAGCGGTCGCCAATCCCGACGGGATCGTCCCCGCCAGTGAATCGCCAGTGCCAGTGGGATCGTCGCCGCTGGTGAATCGCGTGTCCAGCGCGATCGCCACCGCTAGTGAATCGTCAGTGCGATCGATCGAGGTGGCCAGCGGTCGCCAGTCCCGACGGAATCGTCCCCGCCAGTGAATCGCCAGTGCTAGCGCGACCGCCGCCGCTAGTGAATCGTGGGTGGAACGCCATCGAGGCCGCTAGAAGTCGCCGGTGCCAACGGGATCTTCGCCGCTAGTGAATCACCAGTGCTAACGCGAACGCTAGGAAAGCACGGATGCCAGCCGACGCGGTCGACACCGTTGGCGGCTCCCCAGTGCCAACCCGGTCGCGGTTCAGGCGAACCACCGGTGCGAAGCGCGATCGCCATCGTAGGCGAATCCACGGCGCCGACGTGATCGCTGGCAACTCGCTAGTGCCAACGCGATCGCCATGACGAGCGGGTTGCCGGTGCCACCCCGATCGTTATTGCTGCCGGATCGACGGCGTGCCGACGCGGTCGCTATCGCCATCAGATCACTAGTGCCGACGCGATCGCTACTGCCGACGGGGCATCGGCGCCGATGCGATCGCCATTGTTAGTGAATCGCCAGCGCCTGCCACCGCGAGCGGCATCGCCCGCGGCGACGCGATCGCGACCGCCACCCGATCGCCATCACGCCACGCACAGCGTCGATCAACCGGTCAGTCACCACCTCACAGCCGCGCTCGACCTCGGCAAACCCGCCCCGACCACCGCTACCCTCACGCCAGCGACCGAAACACCCAATACAGCGCCCCCGCCAGCACAATCGACGCCGGCAGCGTCAGCGCCCACGCGAGCACGAGACTACGAACCGTCCCCCATTGCAGCCCCGACCCGTTCGCGGCCATCGTGCCGGCCACGCCGGACGACAGCACGTGTGTCGTCGAGACCGGGAGCCCGTACGCATCCGCGGCGCCAATCGTCAGCATCGCGACGAGTTCGGCCGACGCGCCCTGGCCGTACGTCAGGCGCTGCTTGCCGATCTTTTCGCCGACCGTCACGACGATCCGCTTCCAGCCGACCATCGTGCCGAGCCCCAGCGCAATCGCGACCGCGACCTTCACCCAGGTCGGAATGAACTTCGTCGCGTGGTCGAGTTGCGAGCGGTAGTTGTCGATCGCGAGCTTGTCGTCAGCGGCGAACGCCGGCTGTCCGGACTTCTCGATCAGCCGGATCGCCTCCGACACGAGGTACATCGTGTTGCGCACGTTGTCGACGTCGCCCTGCGGGACGGCCGCCATCGAGCCGGACGAGCCGACCGCGCCGGCCAGCGACCGGGAAAGCTGCTGCACGGCGGGAATCACGGCGGGCGTCAGTTCGCGATGCTGCACGTAATGCTCGACATCGGCGCGCGGATTCGCCGAGGGCGCGACGCCGTTCGCATATTTGCCGAGCGTCGCGGCGGCCTGGTTCGCGACCGCGACGAACGTCTGCGACTCGGCCGGCGTCACGGCCTTGTTCAGCGCATACGCAGTCGGCACGGTACCGATCAGAATCAGCATGATCAGCCCCATGCCCTTTTGCCCGTCGTTCGACCCGTGCGCGAACGACACGCCGGTGCAGGTCAGGATCAACAGGCAGCGGATCCAGAACGGCGGCGGCTGATCCTTCTGCGGCTCGCTGTAGAGCTCGGGAATCCGCACGACGGCCTTCAGCGCAAGCAGCAGCAGCGCCGCGCAGACAAAGCCGACGATCGGCGAGAACAGCAGCGATTTGCCGACGCCGAGCGCCTGTCCCCAATCGACGCCGCTCGTGCCGGACGAGCCATGCATCAGCTGGTTCATCAGCCCGACGCCGATGATCGAGCCGATCAGCGTATGCGAGCTCGACGATGGGAGTCCGAAATACCAGGTCGCGAGATTCCATACGATCGCCGCGATCAGCAGCGCGAACACCATCGCGAACCCGGCGCCGCTGCCGACCTGCAGGATCAGTTCGACCGGCAGCAGCTGCAGGATTCCGAATGCGACCGCACCGCTCGAGACCATCACACCGAGGAAGTTCCACATGCCGGACCAGATCACCGCGACGTTCGGCGTCAGCGAGTGCGTGTAGATCACGGTCGCGACCGCGTTCGCCGTATCGTGAAAGCCGTTCACGAACTCGAAGCCGAGCGCGATCAGCAGCGCCGCACCGAGCATCAGGTACGGGAACAGCGAGCCCTCCCGAACCGGCGCGAGATCGGCGAGCAAATGGGTCGCGATGTAGACGCCGCCGCCGACGAGGACGAGCAGGAAGGCGGCATAGCCGATCTGTCGGGTGCGCTCGACGGAGCCCTGATTGGCGGCGGACGGAGCAGGCTGGTTCATGGCGGCATCTCGTGAAGGAGTCCCGTCCGATCCTAGCGTCGCCATTCAGTCAGTTTGATGACAGCGGTCTCGGCCGCCGTGCGCGGCTTACCTCAACAGGCGCGGCGCGTGCCACGTCGATTCGCGTGCGAGCGCGACGAACGCGGCGAGATAGTCGATCTGCGCGTCCGCTTCGCGGATGCCGAGAAAGATCTGTTTCGCGATTCCTTTTTTGCCGAGCTTGACCGGCACGACCGGCATCCGGTCTGCATATTCGTCGGCGAGCCATCTCGGCAGCGCGGCGACGCCGCGTCCGCTCGCGACCATCTGCAGCATGATGTCGGTCGTCTCGATCGACTTGTGCCGTCTCGGCACGATGCCGGCCGGCGTCAGGAACTGGTTGTAGATATCGAGCCGGTCCGTTTCGACCGGGTACGTGATCAGCACTTCGTCGACGAGTTGTTCGGGCGTCACGTAATCGGCGCGGGCGAAACGGTGCGCGTCTGCGACGACCAGCACCTGCTCGTAGTCGAATACCGGATCGAACCGCAGCCCCGGTTTGTTCAGCGGATCGGGTGTCACGAGCACGTCGATGTCGTAGCTGAACAGCGCGCCGATTCCGCCGAACTGGAAGCGTTGCTTCACGTCGACGTCGACGTCCGGCCAGCGCAACAGGTACGGCGACACGACCTTCAGCAGCCACTGATAGCACGGGTGGCATTCCATCCCGATGCGCAGCGTGCCGCGCTCACCTTTCGCGTACTGCTTCATCCGTTCCTCGGCGAACTCGAACTGCGGCAGCAGCCGATGCGCGAGCCGCAGCAGATACTGGCCGCCCTGCGTGAGCCGCAGCCCGCGGCCTTCGCGGTCCCAGATCGGCGTGCCGAGCTGCTGCTCAAGCTTCTTGACGGTATGGCTCAAGGCCGATTGCGTCAGATGCAGCGCGTTGGCGGCGGCTGTCAGCGAGCCCTGCCGTTCGACTTCGCGAATGACGACGAGATGAAAACGTTCGAGCATGACGTGCGCCGGCGAACCGGATACATGAACAGTTTTGATGGATGAATGAAATAATGCCATTTTATTTCATGTGTTGAAATCCCTATCATGGCTGCCGATCCATCATTCCTTCAGAACGGCAGCTCCATGGTCACGACACACAACCTCGGTTTTCCACGCATCGGCGCGAAGCGCGAACTCAAGTTCGGTCTCGAACGCTACTGGAACGGCGAATCGTCGCGCGACGAACTGACGGCGCTCGGCGCGGCGCTGCGTCGGCAGCACTGGAACGATCAGCGCGGGCTCGATCTCGTGCCGATCGGCGATTTCGCGTTCTACGATCAGGTGCTCGACATGAGCTTCACGCTTGGCAATCTGCCGAAGCGCGTGCGGGATTTTCCCGGCGATCCGCTCGACAATTACTTCCGCGTGGCGCGCGGCCGTTCCGCGCAGTCCGCCGACGCGCACGCCGCGTGCTGCGGCGGCGTCGCGGCCGGCGAGATGACGAAGTGGTTCGACACGAACTATCACTACATCGTCCCGGAGTTCCACGCCGATACGAACTTCTCGCTCGATCCGTCGCGGCTGCTTCAGCATCTCGCGGAGGCGCGCGCGGCGGGCGTGACCGCGAAGCCCGTGATTCTCGGCCCCGTCACCTATCTGTGGCTCGGCAAGTCGAAGGACGATTCCGACCGGCTCGCGCTGCTGCCGAAACTGCTGCCCGTATACGGCGCGCTGCTCGATACGCTGACTGCGCAAGGCGTCGAGTGGGTGCAGGTCGACGAGCCGATTCTCGTCACCGAACTCGATGCCGAATGGCGGCACGCACTGCGCACCGCCTATGCGGCGCTCGAGACGCGCCGCATCAAGCTGCTGCTCGCGACCTACTTCGGCGAGTTGCAGGACAACCTGACGCTTGCGGCGTCGCTACCGGTCGACGGCCTGCATGTCGATGCGATCAACGCGCGCGACGAGATCGCCGCAGTCGTGCGCGAACTGCCGGCGGACCGCGTGCTGTCGGTCGGCGCGATCAACGGCCGCAATATCTGGAAGACAGATCTGAACGCGACGCTCGACTGGCTCGAACCGCTTGCGAAGGAACTCGGCGACCGGCTGTGGCTCGCGCCGTCGTGCTCGCTGCTGCACGTGCCGGTCGACCTCGCGAGCGAGGACCGGCTCGATGCCGACATCCGTTCGTGGCTCGCCTTCGCATTGCAGAAGCTCGACGAGCTGAAGGTGCTCGCGACCGCGCTGAACGAAGGGCGCGACAAGGTTGCCGACGCGCTTGCCGCGAATGCCGCCGCGATCGACTCGCGCCGCCGCTCGCCGCGCGTGCACAACGCGGCCGTGAAGGACGCGATTGCGCGTATCGATGCACGTCTCGGCGATCGCGCGAGCCCGTATCCGCAGCGCGCGGCGAAGCAAGCCGCGCAACTGAATCTGCCGGCATTCCCGACGACGACGATCGGCTCGTTCCCGCAGACCGCGGAGATCCGGCACGCGCGCAGCCGCTTCAAGGCGGGCACGCTCGACGAAGCCGGCTATCGCGCGGCGATGCGTGCCGAGATCGAGCGCAGCGTGCGCGAGCAGGAGTCGCTCGAACTCGACGTGCTCGTGCACGGCGAAGCCGAGCGCAACGACATGGTCGAATATTTCGGCGAGCAGCTCGACGGATTCGCGTTCAGCCGGTTCGGCTGGGTGCAGTCGTACGGTTCGCGCTGCGTCAAGCCGCCGATCCTGTTCGGCGACATCAGCCGCCCGAAGGCGATGACGGTCGAATGGATCGCGTATGCGCAGTCGCTGACGCACAAGCCGATGAAGGGCATGCTGACGGGTCCCGTGACGATCCTGAACTGGTCGTTCGTGCGCGACGACCAGCCGCGCTCGGTGTCCTGCCGTCAGCTCGCGCTCGCGATCCGCGACGAAGTGCTCGATCTCGAGAAGGCCGGCGTACGCGTGATCCAGATCGACGAGGCCGCGTTGCGCGAAGGGCTGCCGCTGCGCCGTTCGCAATGGAGTGCGTATCTGCAATGGGCGGTCGAGTCGTTCCGGCTCGCCGCGAACGGCGTGCGCGACGACACGCAGATCCACACGCACATGTGCTATTCGGAGTTCAACGACATCATCGCGTCGATCGCCG
The DNA here is from genome assembly GCF_000959525.1 of Burkholderia multivorans ATCC BAA-247. Taxonomy (NCBI): domain Bacteria; kingdom Pseudomonadati; phylum Pseudomonadota; class Betaproteobacteria; order Burkholderiales; family Burkholderiaceae; genus Burkholderia; species Burkholderia multivorans. The sequence continues at coordinate 2,223,285 of NZ_CP009831.1, read as the reverse complement.
ACATGGACGCCGACGTGATCACGATCGAAACGTCGCGCTCCGACATGGAACTGCTCGACGCGTTCGACAGCTTCAGGTATCCGAACGAGATCGGGCCCGGCGTGTACGACATTCATTCGCCGAACATTCCGACACAGGACCACATCGTCGCGCTGATGAAGAAGGCGGCCGAGCGGATCCCGGCCGACCGTCTGTGGGTGAACCCGGATTGCGGGTTGAAGACGCGCCGGTGGGAGGAAGTGATTCCGGCGCTGGCCAACATGGTGGCGGCCGCGAAGACGCTGCGCGCGCAGCAGCGGTAACGTCGCCGCGCGCGGCGCGCCGGGCAGGCGCCGAGGTCTGCCCGGCGAAGTGCGACGCTTACGCGGTATGCGCGGCGGTGTGCGCGCCAGCGCGCGGCAGCGCATCGACATCCTTCGCGGAAGATCCCGCATCGTCGATGCTGACGCGGCGCGAGATCAGCCACACGCACAGCGACGACAGCACTGCGGCACTCGTGTACTGAATCGCGAGCGGCCACCACTGCGGCGCGGTGTTCTGCGCGATGATCGTCGCGACGAGCGGCGTCAGGCCGCCGGCGAGTGCGCCGCACACCTGATAGGCGATCGAGATCGCCGTGTAGCGGATCCGTGCGACGAAGATGCCGCTCACGAAGCCCGCGACGACCGAGTAGTAGCCGGATTCCGCGAGCGTCGCGAGGCCGACGCCGACCGTGATCGACAGCGGCGTGCCGACATGCACGAGCGGCAGCATCACGAACGGCACGATCGCGGCCCACGCGCCGGTGATCAGCAGCACGCGCGTCGTTCCGAAGCGCTGCGCGAAGAACGCGGCCGCGAGCTGCACGACGAACTGCAGCACGGCCACGATCGTCATGCAATGCAGCACCATCGAGCGGTCCAGCGACAGGAACTGCGTCGCATAGCTGATCATGAAGATGTTGCTGAAGTACACGCCGGCGATCCCGTATACGTTCGCACCGATCGCGAGCAGCAGCAGCGGCCAGTACTTCAGCGCCTCGCGCACCGGATTGCGCGCGGTGTCGCCGCTCTTGCGCACCTCCTCGAACTCCGGCGATTCGGACACGCTTGCGCGAATCACGAAGCCGACGGCGAGCAGCACCGCGCTCGCGAGGAACGGCAGGCGCCAGCCCCAGCTCATCAGGTCTTCCTTCGGCAGTGTGCTGATCGCGCCGAACGCGAGCATCGACAGGATCAGGCCGCTCGCGCTGCCGAGCTGCGCGAACGAGGCGAAGAACGTGCGCTTGCCTGCCGGCGCATGTTCGCCGGCGAGCAGCACCGCGCCGCCCCATTCGCCGCCGACCGCGATCCCTTGCAGCACGCGCATCAGCACGAGCAGGATCGGCGCGAGCATGCCGGCCGTCGCATAGGTGGGCAGCAGGCCGATCGCGACCGTCGACACGGCCATCAGCATCAGCGTCGCGAGCAGCGAGCGCTTGCGGCCGAAGCGGTCGCCGAGATAGCCGAACAGCACGCCGCCGAACGGCCGCGCGAAAAAGCCCACCGCGAACGAGCCGAACGACGCGAGCAAGCTCACGAAGCGGTTCTCGCCGGGAAAGAACAGCGGGCCGAACACGATGGCGGCGGCGGTCGCATAGCTGTAGAAGTCGTACCACTCGATCGTCGTGCCGACGAACGACGCAAGCGCCGCCCGCTTCGGTTGCTTGACGGAAGTCTCCATCTTTTTCTGGCTCCTCTTGAATCCTCTGATTGGGAATGGTCGCGGCGCGCGTCAGTCGCGGTACGCGACGCCCGGCAGCACGCACAGCAGCTCGTATGCGAGGTTCGCGCCGAGCAATGCCGTCGTGCCGAACGGGTCGTACGGCGGCGCGACTTCGACGAGATCGCAGCCGACGATGTTCAGCCCGCGCGCGCCGCGGATGATCTCGAGTGCCTGCGGCACCGTGAGGCCCGCGATTTCCGGCGTGCCGGTGCCCGGTGCGTAGGCGGGATCGATGCCGTCGATGTCGAAGCTGATGTAGACCGGCGTGTCGCCGACGCGCTCGCGCACTTCGTCCATCAGCGGCGCGAGCGACTTGTTCCAGCATTCTTCCGCCTGAACGACGCGGAAACCCTGCTCGCGGCACCAGTCGAAGTCTTCGGCTGCGTAGCCGGTGCCGCGCAGGCCGATCTGCGTGACCTTGTCGCCGTGCAGCAGGCCTTCCTCGACCGCGCGGCGAAACGGCGTGCCGTGCGCGATCTTTTCGCCCATCATCGTATCGTTCACGTCGGCGTGCGCATCGACGTGGATCAATGCGACCTTGCCGTGCTTGCGGTGGATCGCGCGCAGGATCGGCAGCGCGATCGTGTGATCGCCGCCGAGCGTGATCGGCTTGCAGTCGTGCTCGAGGATCGCGTCGTACGCGGCTTCGATGCGCGCGATCGAATCGTGCAGGTTGTACGGATTGATCGCGACGTCGCCGATGTCGGCGATCTGCAGCGAATCGAACGGCGCGGCGCGCGTCGCCATGTTGTACGGGCGCAGCAGCACGGATTCGGTACGGATCTGGCGCGGGCCGAAGCGTGCGCCGGTGCGGTTCGACGTGCCGAGATCGAACGGCACGCCGACGAAGCAGGCGTCGAGGCCGGCGGCGCTCGCCACGTGCGGCAGGCGCATCATCGTCGCGATGCCGCCGCAGCGCGGCATTTCATTGCCGCCGAGCGGCTGGAAATGGGTGTGGTCGTTCATGGGGCGCTCTTCCAATGTGGGGTTGCCGTATCATTCGACGCGGCTCGGCGCACAGTTGTACGCGTTCCGGCCTTAAAGAAGAATGCGAAGATATCGACGTAAACATCGATCTTCATCGATGCATGGAAGGGGAATAGCGTGCTGGGGAATCTGTCGACCCTCGATCTGCGGCTGATCCGCGTGTTTCTCGCGGTGACGGACGCGGGTGGCGTATCGGCGGCGCAGGCGGTGCTGAACGTCGGCCAGTCGACGATCAGCGCGCAGCTGTCGTCGCTCGAGACGCGGCTCGGCTATCGGCTTTGCGAGCGCGGCCGCAGCGGCTTCCGGCTCACGCCGAAGGGCGAGCGGTTCCACGCGATGAGCCGCAAGCTGCTCGCAGCGCTCGACGAATTCGGCATGGCCGCGCGGCATATGGATCGCCAGCTGGTCGGCACGCTCAATATCGGGCTGATCGGCCATACGCCGGTGAGCCAGAACGCGCGGATCGCCGAGGCGATCGCCGCGTTCCGTACGCGCGACGAGGCCGTGCGCTTCTCGATCTCGGTGCGCGCGCCGGGCGATCTCGAGGAGAAGCTGCTGAGCGACGAGATCCAGATCGCGGTCGGCTATTTCTGGCATCGCGTGCCGTCGCTCGAATACACGCCGCTGTTCGTCGAGCGGCAGGTCGCGTATTGCGGCCGCGGCCATCCGCTGTTCGCGCGCGCGGGCACGCTGACGCCCGAGGACGTCGCCGGATTCGAGTGGGCCTGGCGCTCGTACCCGCTGCCGGAAGCGCAGATGTCGACGACCCCCGACCGCGTGACGGCGACCGCCGACAACATGGAGGCCGTCGCGCTGCTGATCCTGTCGGGCCATCACCTCGGCTATCTGCCGCAGCATTTCGCGGCGCCGTACGTCGCCCAAGGGCTGCTCGCGCCGCTCGATCCGGAGCGGCTGCGTTACGACGTCACGTTTCACATGGTCGTCGCGCGCAGCGGGCGCGGCAATCCGCTCGTCGAAGCGTTTCTCGAGGACCTCGAGCGCGCGCACCACACGCCGGATACGCCGGCCTGACACCATTCCCCGCCGCGCGCCGCGCGTGGCTTCGATTTGGCGTTCGCGGCTTCGCCGCCCGCGCGATCAAGGCACCGGCAGCCCCGCGTCGTGTTTGACCTCGCGCAGCGACAGCGCCGATTCGATCGACGTGACGCCCGGCAGCATCCGCAGCGAGTCGCGCAGGAACGTGCCGTAGTCGTCGAGATCGCGCGCAACGATCTGCAACAGATAGTCGGCCGTGCCCGCGACGTTGTGGCACGACAGAATCCGCTCGATGCCGAGCACCTCGCGCTCGAAGCGGTCGGCGACCTTGCGGTCGTGCGTCGCGAAGCGCACGAGCACGAAGGAGACGACGCCGAAGCCGAGCGCCTTGCGCGACAGCTGCGCACGGTAGCGCTCGATGTAGCCGTCGTTTTCCAGCCGCTTCAGCCGCCGCGCACACGGCGTCTCGGACAGGCCGACGCTGTCGGCCAGCCGCGCGATCGACAGGCGCCCGTCGCGTTGCACCGCGGCGAGGATCGCGCGGTCGGTTTTGTCGAGTTCGGTCATCTTGGCGGAAATCCTGTTCGAATGCGCAAATTGTGGCGGATTCCGCTATCAAATGCGAGTGCGGGGCAGAAGACGGCCAATAAACCCTCATCCGCCAGCGGCAAACTATCGCCGTTGAGGGACGGGGGAAGACGATGATTTCCACGCATTTGCTGTTCATTTATCTCGCCGCGCTCGCGGCGATCTACGCCGTGCCGGGGCCCGACATGGCGCTCGTGCTGCAGACCAGCATCGGCCGCGGCGTCCGGCCCGGCATCGCGGCCGCGGCCGGCCTGTCGCTGTCGCGTAGCGCGCACGTGACGCTGTCCGCGTGCGGCGTCGCGGCGCTGATCCGCAGCGCGCCGTGGCTCTACGAAGCGATCCGCTACGGCGGTGCGCTCTATCTCGGCTACGTCGCGATCCAGGTGTTCCGCTCGCCGGTATTCGACATCGGCAACGGCGACGCGGCCGCGGCCGGCGAACTGCGTCAGTCGTTCGTGAAAGGGCTGCTGACCAACCTGCTGAATCCGAAGGCGCTGCTGTTCTGCTCGGTGCTGCTGCCGCAGTTCGTGCGGCCGGAGGCCGGGCCGGTCGTCTGGCAGATGTTCGCGCTCGGCGCGCTGCTGGTCGCGGCCGGCGTCTGCTTCGATCTCGCCTGCGTGTTCGGCGCGTCGCGGATCGCCGCATGGATGCGTGCGCATCCGCTCGCGCAGACGGTGCAGCGCTGGACGTTCTCTGCCGCACTGCTCGGCTTCGCGCTGCGGCTGTCGATGGACTGAGCGCGTGCGGCAGCGCGCGGCCGCCCCGCGCCTGCCGCGCGCTGCGCGCCGCACGCCGCGCGCCGCGCGCAAATCATCCGACTGTTCTACACTTCCTGTGACTTCGCGCGACTGCGAACCCGACTGACCACACGGAACCGTCTTCCGTCGGCCATGTCCGATTTCCTGGCTGTTCCGTGCAACGCGGTACAAAGGAGGGTCTGAACATGGCAAGGCATCTTCACGCCGACCGCGAACCCCGAATCGTCGCCGACTCCAAGTGTCTCGGCCCGTGCGATCCGGCAGAACGCATCCACGTCACGATCATGTTGCGGCGGCAGGAAGAAGGGCAACTCGACACGCTGCTCCAGCGGCTCGCCAGCGGCGATCCGCAAGCCAAACCGCTGTCGCGCGACGCATTCGCGCAGCGCTTCTCGGCAAGCCCCGACGACATCCGCAAAACCGAGGACTTCGCGCGCCGTCATCAGCTGACGGTCGATCGCGTCGATCCGGCCGAAAGCGTCGTCGTGCTGTCGGGCACCATCAAGCAATTCGAAACCGCGTTCGGCGTCACGCTCGAGCGTTTCGAGCATCACGCGATCGGGCAGTATCGCGGCCGCTCGGGGCCGATCGCGCTGCCGGACGAGCTCGGCGATGCGGTCACGGCCGTGCTCGGCCTCGACAGCCGCCCGCAGGCGCGGCCGCACTTCCGGCTGCGCCCGCCGTTCAAGCCGGCGCGCGGCGCGGCGAGCGTCACGTTCACGCCGCCGCAGCTCGCGTCGCTGTACGGGTTTCCGGCCGGCGACGGCGCTGGCCAGTGCATCGCGATCGTCGAGCTCGGCGGCGGCTACCGCGCCGCGGACATCGCGCGGTACTTCAGCGGGCTCGGCATCAAGACGCCGCCGACGCTCGTCGACGTGAACGTCGGCACCGGCCGCAACACGCCGACCGGCGATCCGAACGGCCCGGACGGCGAAGTCGCGCTCGACATCGAGATCGCCGGCGCGATCGCGCCCGCCGCGAAAATCGCCGTCTACTTCGCGCCGAACAGCGATGCGGGCTTCATCCAGGCCGTCAACGCGGCCGTCAACGACACGAAGAACAAGCCGTCGGTGATCTCGATCAGTTGGGGCGGCCCGGAGGCGATCTGGCAGGCGCAATCCGCGCAGGCGTTCAACCGCGTGCTGCAGGCGGCAGCCGCGCAGGGCATCACCGTCTGCGCGGCGTCCGGCGACAGCGGCTCGGGCGACGGGCTGCAGGACGGCGCCGATCACGTCGACTTCCCCGCATCGAGCCCGTACGTGCTCGGCTGCGGCGGCACGCAGCTCGACGCGCTGCCGGGGCAGGGCATCCGCAGCGAAGTCGCGTGGAACGACGAGGCGTCCGGCGGCGGCGCGGGCGGTGGCGGTGTCAGCACGCTGTTCGATCTGCCGGCGTGGCAGCACGGGCTCTCGCTAACGCGCGCGGACGGCAGCCGCGCGCCGCTCGCGAAGCGCGGCGTGCCCGACGTCGCGGGCGATGCGTCGCCGCAGACGGGCTACGAGGTCTCCGTCGCCGGCACGCCGGCCGTGATGGGCGGTACGAGCGCGGTCGCGCCGCTGTGGGCCGCGCTGATCGCGCGGATCAACGCAGCGGCCGGCACGTCGGCCGGCTGGATCAACCCGAAGCTGTACCGGCATCCGGACGCGCTGCGCGACATCACGAAAGGATCGAACGGCACGTTCGCGGCGGCCGCCGGCTGGGACGCCTGCACCGGGCTCGGCAGCCCCGACGGCGCGAAGCTCGCGGCGATCCTCGCGCGCAAGCCGTCGAGCTGACGCGCGCGACACACGGCTTTTCGTTCGACGCGGGGTTTCCCGCGTCTTTTCTTACTTCCAGGAGCAGCACGATGGGCATCGATTCCGCATCCTCCGGCGGCGTGTATCCGCTGCATCATGGCGACCACAATTCGCACGGCGTGCCGCCGAGCGTCGACCCGGTCGCGCTGAGCCACGGGCGCGACCAGCCGTTCTTTGATCCGGTCGCGTACGGCAACGGCCCCGACGACTCGGTCACCGACACGACCGAAGCGGCCGCGATCACGCATCACACGATCCTGATCGGCGGCCGGCGCATCGCGTATACGGCGACGGTCGGCCACCTCGTGACGGTCGATCCGAGCAGTTCGCAGCCGGCCGCGAAGATCTTCTACGTCGCCTTCACTGCCGACAACGCGAAGGAGGAAACGCGGCCCGTCACGTTCTTCTACAACGGCGGGCCCGGTTCGTCGTCGGTGTTCGTGCTGCTCGGCTCGTTCGCGCCGAAGCGGATCAAGACGGCGATGCCGGGCTTCACGCCGCCCGCGCCGTACCAGATCGAGGACAACCCGGACAGCCTCATTGACCACAGCGACCTCGTGTTCATCAACCCGGTCGGCACCGGTTATTCGGCGGCGGTGGCGCCGAACAAGAACCGCGATTTCTGGGGCGTCGACCAGGACGCCGATTCGCTCAAGCAATTCATCAAGCGCTATCTGACGAAGAACAATCGCTGGAATTCGCCGAAATACCTGTTCGGCGAGTCGTACGGCACGGCGCGCAGCTGCGTGCTCGCGTACAAGCTGCACGAGGACGGCGTCGATCTGAACGGCATCACGCTGCAGTCGTCGATTCTCGACTATCGGCAGGCCGGCAATCCGGTCGGCACGCTGCCGACCGCGGCGGCCGACGCGTGGTATCACAAGCGGCTCGGCATCACGCCGGCGCCGGCCGATCTCGGCGCGTTCGTCGAGGAAGTCGCGCAGTTCGCGCGTACCGATTATCTGAACGCGCTGCGCAAGCGCCCGCATGCGGACCCGGCGGTCGTGAAGAAGCTGTCGGACTACACGGGCATCGATACCGACACGCTCAAATCCTGGAACCTCGACATCGCCGGTTACGACGCGCGCGGCAATTCGCTGTTCCTGACGACGCTGCTGCACGCGCGCGGGCTCGCGCTCGGTGCGTACGACGGCCGCGTGACCGCGATCTCGACCGGCATCGCGGGCAAGATCGATCCGAACTCGGGCGGCAACGATCCGACCATGACGGCCGTGACGGGCGTCTACACGGCGATGTGGAACAGCTATCTGAACGAGCAGCTGAAGTTCACGTCGAATTCGGCGTTCACTGACCTGAACGACCAGGCGTTCCGCAACTGGGACTTCAGCCACATCGATCCGACCGGCGAGCAGCAGGGCATCGATGCGAAGGGGAACCTGATTCTCTACACGGCCGGCGATCTCGCGGCGGTGATGGCGCTGAACGTCGATCTCAAGGTGCTGTCCGCGAACGGCTTGTACGACTTCGTCACGCCGTTCTATCAGACCGTGATCGACCTGCAGCAGATGCCGCTCGAGGATCAGAAGGTGCGGCAGAACCTGTCCGCGCGCTTCTATCCGTCGGGACACATGGTGTATCTCGACGCCGGTTCGCGCACTGCGCTGAAGCGCGATCTTGCGACGATGTACGACGCGACGGTCGCCGATACGGGCGCACGGATGCGGATCCGCGCGCTGCAGGCGAAGAAGACGGGCGGGCACGCGTAGCGTCGTGCCCGCTTGCCCGGCCGCGTGCGCAACGGTGTCGCGCGCGGCCGGTGGCCGGTATCGGTGGGCCCCGGCCGCGTCAGCCGCAGTGGCCGGCGTTCGAGGCGATACCGAGGCCCGGCCAGTCGAACGGCGTGTACGGCAGCGCGCGCTTGTGGCGCGAGCCGTCGTAGAAGCGCAGGACCGTTTCGTACACGCGGTCTTCGACCGGCTTGCCTTCGAGGAAATCGTCGATCTCGTCGTACGTGACGCCGTACGCGTGCTCGTCCGGACGCAGCGGACGCAGCTCTTCCAGATCGGCGGTCGGCACCTTCATCACGACCGCGTCTTCGGCGCCGAGCGCACGCGCGACCGCGCGTACGCGACGCTTGTTCAGGCCGGCGAGCGGCAGGATGTCCGCGCCGCCGTCGCCGAACTTCGTGAAGAAGCCCATCAGCGATTCGGCCGCGTGATCGGTGCCGATCACGATGCCGCGGCGCGCGCCGGCCACCGCGTATTGCGCGATCATCCGCTCGCGCGCCTTGATGTTGCCGTGCACGAAATCCTGCTGCGCCGGCGTGTCGAACGCGTGGCCGGAGGCGATCAGCGACTTCAGCATCGCGTCGGCGGCGGGCTTCACGTCGACGGTCAGCACTTCGTCCGCGCGCACGAACGCGAGCGCGCGCTGTGCGTCGGCCTCGTCGTTCTGTACGCCGTTCGGCAGACGCATCGCGATGAAGCGCGCATCGTAGCCCTCGCCGCGCAGGCGTTCGACCGCGAGCTGCGCGAGGCGGCCGGCCGTCGACGAATCGACGCCGCCGCTGATGCCGAGCACATAGGTCCGCAGGCCGGTCGAGCGCAGATATTGCGCGAGGAAATCGACGCGACGCGCGATTTCGGCGTCGGCATCGAAGTGTGGTGCAACGTTCAGTTCGGCGATGATCGCGCGTTGGCGGCTGGCGTAATCGGCGGCTGTCATGGGGAAAGTTCCGGAACGAAATGCAAGGCGCTCATCATAAGCGCAATCGCCGTGCCCTGCCGCGCGCCGGGTGCGATCGTGCGGGGGGCGTTGCGCATGCGATACGTGACGTTCGCGGTGTGGGATGCGGGACGCACGGCATGAGGTGCAAGCCGCCGGGGGGAGCCGCGAGGCGCGAGGCGCAAGCCGTGAGTCGCGAGCCGTGAGCCACCAGACGCAAGACGCAAGACGCAAGACGCAAGACGCAAGACGCGAAAGGCGAGGCGCGAAAGGCCAGGCACGGGACGCGCGGGGCACGGTACCTACGGCACGGGACGCGAGACGCAGGACAGGAGAGGCAAGGCGCCAGCCGCCAGCCCAATGCCACCCGCCTCAACGCTGGCGCGCAAGCACGACACCCGCCAGCGCAAGCACAAACCCGGCGAGCTGGATCGCCGCGAGCGTCTCGTCGAACAGCAGATAACCCTGCAGCGCGGCGAGCGGCGGTGCGAGGAACAGGAGCGACGTCGCGCGCGCCGCGTTGCCGCGCCGCAGCATCCACATCAGCATCGTGACCGCGCCGCCCGACAGCAAGACGACGCCCCAGACGAGCGACACCCACAGCGCCGGCGCGCCGATCCATCGCGATTCGTGCAGCAGCACGACGAACACGGCCGCGACGAGCGCCGCGCCGAGATTCTGCACGGCGACCGCCGTGCGCAGATCGCTTTGTGCGAGCTTGCCCTTCTGGTAAAGCGATCCGGCCGTGATTGCGCCGACCGACAGCACCGACACGCCGACGACGAGCCACGCCGGCGCCGCGCCCGGCGACGCGGCGGCGACGCCGCCCGACACCTTCGGCGCGAGCACGAGCGCGACGCCGACGAGCCCCAGCGCCATCCCGAGCCAGCCGCGCGCCGGCAACCGCTCGTTGAAGAGCGGCACCGCGAGCACGGCGGTCGCGAGCGGCTGCAACGCGCCGAGCAGCGCCATCACGCCGGCGTTGAGCCCCTGCGCGACGGCCCAGTAGCTTGCGCCGAGATAAACGCCTTGCAGGAGCGCGCCCGCGATCAGATGACGCGGCCATTCGCGGCGTGCGGGCCACGGCGCGCGGGCCGCGAGCGCGACGACCGCGAACAGCGCGGCGGTGCCGGCGAAGCGCGCGAGCAGGAACAGGTTGGGATCGGCATACGGCTTGATCGCCCGGGCGACGATGAAGCCGGTGGACCAGAGCGCGACGAACAACGCGGCGACGAGCGACGTGAGCATGCGTGACGGGCCGCGGACGCGCGGCCGGACGAAATCGGGAAGTCGGCCAGTATCGGTCGACGCGGCGCGCGCGTCTTGTCGAATCCTGCACTCGCGCGCGGCCGCCGGCCTGCGCGTGCCGCAGCACACAGGCCGGCGGCCGGACGGCGCCGCGATCAGTCGAGCGAGAACGTGTCGAGCGGCTGGTTCGCGCGCGCGTCGGATGCGAAACGTGCGGCGAGCTGCTCGTACAAGCGCCGCGCTTCGTCGAGCGTCAGATCGATCCAGTACGGATCGCCGGCGCCGTCGTTCAGACGTTCGGGCGAAAACTGGATTTCGAGCACACTGCCTTTGCGATACATTGCGCGAGTCCCCTGGCTGGTCGGTGATTGGGCGAAGCGCAGAGTGTAGCAACGCGCGCCGCGCCGATTCGCGCGCGGCAGGCAATACACCATTTCGCATTTCGCCGATGCCCGTCGCGGCCTGCGCGCCGTCGTCAAATCGCAGTCAAACGGCCGTAATACAATGGCCGGCCATCCCATTACCTGTCGCCTCGGGCGCAACGCGCGATGCTCGCGGAACAACGTCATCAGTACATCCTGTCGGAACTCGGTCGATCGGGCGCGCTGTCGGTCGCGGAACTCGTGCGCTCGCTCGACGTGTCGCGCGAGACCGTGCGGCGCGATCTGAACGCGCTCGCCGCGCGCGGCTTGCTCGTGATGACGCACGGCGGCGCGCTGGCGGCCGACCGGCGCGAGCCGAGCCTGTCCGAGCGCGAGGCGGCGAACGCCGACGCGAAGCGCACGATCGGCCGGCGTGCGGCCGAGTTCGTGCCGGACGGCGCATCGGTGCTGATCGACTCCGGCAGTACGCCGCACGCGGTCGCGCTCGCGCTCGCCGACCGGCATCGGCTGTCGGTCTACACGAACGACTGGCGCACCGCGCTCGTACTCGCGCGGCGCAACGGCAATCGCGTGACGCTGCTCGGCGGCGAGCTGTCCGACGACGAGGACGCGACGTTCGGCCTCGACACGATCCAGCAGCTTGCGCAATACCACGTCGATTTCGCGTTCGTCGGCGCGGGCGGCATCACGGCCGACGGTGACTGCACCGACTACTCGCGGCTCGCGGCCGAGGTGCGCAGCCGGATGATCGCGGCCGCCGGCACCGCGATCATCGTCGCCGATCATTCGAAGTTCGGCCGCGTGACGCCGGTGCGCATCAACGGCACGTCGGCCGCGCGCTATCTGGTGACCGAGCGCGCGCCCGACCGCGCCGTACGTCGCGCGCTGACCGCACGCGGCATCGAACTCGTGCTCTGCGGCTGACGCGCGCACGACACAGAAGCTTCATCGAACCGTCATTCCGACGGAAACATCGACACGGACACTCGACACCGGTTCTCGCCGATTGCGTGCGGTACCTGCGCGGCCGCGGCTGGCTGCGTCCGCCCTGGCCGCAGCGCGCTGACGCGCCGCCCGTACCGGCGAAGACGGGAACAGTCGCGATTTCTCCATTGAATCGGCCCGGCCGCGGGCCAGGGAGCAACGAATGTCCGTGCGCGTACGCAGCTATCTGTCGCCCACTCTCGTCCTGCTGGCGTTCGACTGGCCCGACGCGCAGTCGCGTGCCGACTTCCTCGGCTTCGCGATCCGGCGCACGCCGGGCTTCCGGTCGGCGGACGGCAGCAGGCGTGCGTCGGCCAGCTGGCTGCCGAACCGGCTGACGTTCGACGGCCCGGCCGCCGATACGCAGGGCGACGCGCCGACCGACCAGGCGCCGATCCAGAAATTCATGTGGTGGGACGCGCGCATCGATCCGCAGGATCGCGGGGCGGCGTTTCGCTATGACGTGTATCCGGTCGTCGGCACGCCCGAGCGTCTGCAACTGCTCGACGCGCAGGCCGGCGTGTGCCGCATCGTGCTGCCCGCGCACATCGAGGACGGGATCGGCACCTGGTTCAACCGCGCGGTGGTCAGTTCGCAGGCGTTCGCCAGGCAGGTCGCGGCGCTCGGCCTCGCGCCGGACGCAGCGCCGAGCGACGCGCAGGCGCTGAAGCTGCGTACCTGGCTCGCGAACGACATGGAGCAGGTGTTCGCCGAGATGCTCGATCCGGCCTCGCGCGCGGTGTCGGCCGTCTATCACCTGACGGACACGCTGTGGGCGCTGCCCGCCTTCGAAGCGTTCGGGCGGGCGCACGGCGAGGCGTCGCTCGCGATCGTCTACGACGCGCACGTGACGACCCGCAAGGGCAAGCGGCCGCTGCCGTCGCCGAACCAGCCGGCCGTCGACGCGCTGCAGGGCCTCGCGACGCTCGCGCCGCGCGACAGGACGCACATCATGCACGACAAGTTCATCGTGACGAACACCGGCGCGGGCGTCGCGCCCGCGCGCGTACTGACAGGGTCCGCGAACTTCACGACGGAAGGGCTCACCGAGCAGGCGAACGTGCTGCACGCGTTCGACTCCCCGGAGCTGGCCGCGCTGTACGAAGAGCGTGCGCGGGCGCTGGCCGCGAATCCGTCGATTGCGGAGACGGCGCGCCTGTCGTCGGGCTGGTCGGCGCCGGTGACGATCGGCGGCGCGCAGGTGCGCGTCGCGTTTTCGCCGGAGCCGGCGGGCCGGCGCACCGAGATCGACACGATCGTCGCCGCGATCGCGGCCGCGAAGCATTCGGTGTCGTTCTGCCTGTTCATGCCGACCGACGCGGCGCTGCGCGACGCATGCTTTGCAGCCGGCGATCGCGGGCTGATGATGTTCGGACTCGTGAACCGGATCAGCGCGGGCAGCGCGACGAAGGCCGACGCGGCGCAGCAGGCGGGGCAGTCGCTCGACGCCGCGACGCTCGCAAACCTCGAGCTGTACCATCGCCGGCGCGACCATCGCGACGTGATCGACGCCGCGTATTTCTCGCCCGCGACGGTGCCGCAGGGTTTCGAGCCGGAACTGCGGCTATTTCCGGGCGAACCGGCACCGGCCTATCCGCCCGTCGTGATCCATCACAAGTTCATCGTGATCGATGCGGAAGGCGAGAATCCGATCGTCTATACGGGCTCGGCGAACATGAGCCGCAACTCCGAGCAGTACAACGACGAGAACCTGCTCGAGATTCGCGACGCGCGGATCGCCGGCACCTATCTCGCGGAATTCCTGCGGCTCTACGAACACTACCGGGCGCGGGCGCTCGCGATCGAGGCGAAGCAGGGCAGCACGGGCGCGCATGCGCGGCTCGCGCTCGCGCCCGATGCACGCTGGGCGCGCAAGTATTTCGTGGCGGGGAGCCCGGAGGAGAAGGCGCGGTGCGCACTGGCGTCGCCCGCGCCGGCCGATGCGAGCGCGGAAACGGAAACGAGCGACCGCGAACGTCTGCGTTACGCGGCGATGTAGCGCAGCACGGCTTCGGCGATCGTGTCGCGATGGCGCGTGCGCAGCCGCGGCGCCGACGGATCGCGACCGAACGCGGCGCCGAACGTGTAGCGGTTCGAGACGCGATGGAAGCAGAACGAGCTGATCAGCAGATGCAGGTCGAACGCGTCGATGTCCTTGCGAAACGCGCCGCTCGCCGCGCCGCGCTCGAGCAGTTCCTCGAGCGTCTTGATGATGCTGACGTTGCGGTTCTTGAACGACTTCAGCTGTTCGAGATACTTCGCGCCGTGGATGTTTTCGATCGATACGAGGCGAACGAAGTCGCGATGCTTGTCGTGATAGTCGAACGTGAATTCGACGAGGCGGCGCATCCCTTCGCGCGGTTCCATGTCGCCGACGTGCAGTTCCTGCTCGAGCGCGCGGATGTCGCCGTACACCTTTTCGAGCACGGCCTCGTACAGGCCTTCCTTGCTGTCGAAGTAGTAGTACAGCATCCGCTTCGTCGTGTTCGTGCGCTCGGCGATCGCGTCGACACGCGCACCGGCGAGCCCCATCGCGGAGAATTCCTGCGTGGCGACGTCGAGGATGTTGCGCTTGGTTTGCTCGGGATCGTATTTGCGCCGTGCATCGGACGGAAGCGCGCGGTTGTCGGACGTGGCGGCCTTGCTTCCTGCTTTCATGTGCGGTTGTTCTGGCTTCGCGGCGGCGTGGAACGGGCATTCTAGCATGCGGAAAATCGACGATTCCTCGAGCGCCGGCTCGCTTTCCGGCGCCGTTCCGGGCGCGCCAGCGCGGCCCGCGACGCTCACCGGCGGTACGCGGCGAGCGCGTCGCGCGCCTGGTACGCGGTGTAGGTCAGCTGCGCGGCCGCGAGCCCTGCGAGCCCGAACGTGCGCGTGAGGCCGAAGGCGCGAAAGCCGTCCGGCACCGGCCGGTCTTCGGCCAGCGCAGCGGCGAGCGTTTCGCCGGCCACCGTGGTCGGCGCCATCCCGTGGCCGCCGAACGCGATCGCATGCCAGACGCCGTCGGCGTCGCGGCCGATCTGCGGCATCTTGTGCCGCGCATAGCTCATCAGTCCGCCCCAGGCGTAATCGACCTTGACGTCCGCGAGCTGCGGATACACGCGCAGCAGGTCGCGGCGCAGCAGCCGCGCGATCGCGTCGGGGCCACGGTCGAGCACCGAGATGCGGCCGCCCCACAGGATCCGCGTGTCCTTCAGCGGCCGGTAGTAGTCGAATGCGAAGCGCGTGTCGTAGATCGCATACGGCGCGTCGATCGCGTCCTTCAGCCGTTCGCCGAGCGGCTCGGTGGCGATCACGTAGGTTGCGATCGGCAGCACCGCGCGCTCGATGCGCGGCGACACGCCGCGCGCGTAGCCGCCGCCCGCGAACACGACGTCCTTCGCGCGCACGCTGCCGTGCGCCGTGCGCACGACGTAGCCCGCGCCTTCGCGCGCGATGCCGAGCGCGGCCGAGCGTTCGTAGATGCGCGCGCCGCCGCGTGCGGCGGCCGCCGCGACGCCGAGCACGTACTTCAGCGGATGGAAGTGGAAGGCGTTCGGCTCGAACAGACCGCCGTGGTAGCGCGCGGTATGCAGTTGCGCGCGCAACGCGTCGCGCGTCACCGGTTCCCAGTCGACGTCGAATTCGCGCTTCATCAGCGTGCGCACGCCGTCGAGCCGCGACGGATCGTCGAACCAGTTCGCGAGCATCACGCCGCGATCGACGATGTCGCAGTCGATCCCGTAGCGCGCGATCCGCGCGCGGATCAGGTCGACCGCGTCGACCGTCAACCGGTACAGGCGGCGCGCTTCGTCGCGGCCGAGCGTGCGCAGCAGGTCCGCGTTGTCGAGGCTGTAACCGCCGAACACGAAGCCGCCGTTGCGGCCCGAGGCGCCGAAGCCGACGCGCTCGCCGTCGAGCACGATCACATCGCGCACACCGCGCTCGACGAGGCCGAGCGCCGTGCACAGGCCGGCAAGGCCGCCGCCGACGATGCAGACCTGCGTGTCGAGCGTGCCGCTCAGTTGCGGATACGGCGGGCGGGTAACGGTGGCTTCGTAGAAGTTCTGCATGCGATTCGGCAAGTCGTGACGTCGAAAAAACGGGCGGCGCGCGTCGATCTTGCCTGAACGCGCGCGCCGCGTCGAATGGTGTTGGGGTGGCGCCGGCCGCGCGCAGCGTCGGCGCGTGGCGCGGCGGCGCACTTATGCGCCGGACGTCGGGTTCGCGGGCCGCGCGACGTAGGCGGCGTAGCCGGCCGAGGTGTCGGGGGCCGGCTCGGGTGTCGCGTTGCGCTCGATCCACGGTGCGATGTCCATGTCCTCGTAGCGGACCAGCCGGCATTTGCGCACCAGCGCGTAGCCGATCCAGATCGCGAAGAAGAACGGCAGCCCGATATAGGTCGCGGAGACGGCGACCCAGTCGATCCGCGCCGCGAAGAACGCCTGGTAGTCCTGCCCCAGCGCGACGATCGCGCACAGCGCGAACGCGAAGATCGGCCCGAACGGGAACCACTTCGACCGGTACGGCAGCTGATCGAGACGGTAACCCTGTTTGAGCAGTCCCTTGCGGAAACGGTAGTGGCTGACCGCAATCCCGAGCCATGTGATGAAGCCCGCCATCCCGGACGTGTTGAGCAGCCACATGTACACGGTCTTGTCGCCATACAGCGAGGTGAGAAAACACAGCGCGCCGACCGCCGTCGTCGCGTACAGCGCATTGCGCGGCACGCCGCCTGCCGACAGCTTCGCGAACAGCTTCGGTGCGCGGCCTTCGGTCGCGAGGTTGTACAGCATGCGCGTCGACGCGTACATGCCCGAGTTGCCGGCCGACAGCACTGCCGTCAGAATCACCGCGTTCATCACGCCGGCCGCGAATGCGAGGCCCGCGTGACGGAACACGAGCGTGAACGGGCTCACGCCGATGTCGGTCACGTCGGTCTTCAGCAGGCTCGGGTCGGTGTACGGAATCAGCACGCCGATCACGAAGATCGCGAGCACGTAGAACAGCAGGATGCGCCAGAAGATCTGGCTGACCGCACGCGGGATCGTCGTGCGCGGGTTTTCCGATTCGCCGGCTGCGACGCCGATCATTTCGGTGCCCTGAAACGAAAAGCCGGCGATCATCGCGACGCCCATCATCGCCGGCAGGCCGCCGACGAACGGCGCGTCGCCGATCGTGAAGTTCGCGAGGCCCGCGCTCGGGCCGCCCTTCATGATCCCGAAGATCATCAGCAGACCGACCCCGAGAAACGCGATCACGGTCAGCACCTTGATCAGCGCGAACCAGTATTCGGCCTCGCCGAAGCCGCGCACCGACAGTGCGTTGAGCGCGAAGATCAGCGTCAGAAAGAGCGCGCTCCACCAGACACCCGGTACGTGCGGGAACCAGTAGTGCATCACGAGCTGCGCGGCGACCAGTTCGACGGCGAGCGTGACGGCCCAGCTGTACCAGTAGTTCCACCCCAGCGCGAAGCCGAAGCCTTCGTCGACGAACTTCGCGCCGTAGGTCGCGAACGAGCCCGACACCGGCATGAATGCGGCCATTTCGCCGAGGCTCGTCATCAGGAAATACACCATCAGCCCGATCACCATGTAGGCGAACATCGCGCCGCCGGGGCCGGCCTGCGAGATCGACGCGCCGGACGCGACGAACAGGCCCGTGCCGATCGAGCCGCCGATCGCGATCATCCGCAGATGGCGCGCCTGCAGGCGGCGGTGGAGGGCCGGCTTCGCGGCGCGCGAGCCGGGCGGACGGGACGAATCGGGGCGGGCATCTGAGTGCATGGCGGGCGCTGGGCGCTGTCTCCGGAATTTTGTTGTCGATGCGACGCGGCGGTGCGTCCGCGCGGATCGCGCGGGCGGCGCGCATCGCCTTCGTTCGCCGTGCGGCCGCGCGTCGGCGGCCGTCAGCGCGCCGGGTGCAGATCGCACCTCGACGTGGCCCCGATTGTGGGCGGCCGGTCGCCGTGCGGCAAACGATATTTCCGCACAGGGTGATGCAGGTTCGTCATCAACTTACCAGGCAGGCGCGCGACGTCGCGGCGCGTGGTGCAAGCCCGCGCCCGGCGTTCACGGCGCACGTATGGCGAGCCCGAGACGGTCGCCGATACGCCCGCGGTCTTGCGTTTTTCGAATGAAGTGGTGAGTTAATATCAATAGCCGCCCGACTTGTGGCCACCCACAATGTCGTCCATGGATCGTGCGCCGCGAGCGCATGGGCGTGCCGGCCGGCCGCCTCGGCGGCGGCGATGCCGCAGTTCGTGCGCGGCATCGCGCAACGGCGCGGCGGTGCGCGCATCCGCTTGCACAAGGCGCGCGAACGCGCTCCAATCGAATCACGCGGGCGGCGTCGCCGCCGCACCGATCAATCTGTCCCTGAAGAGGAAGTGATGCAATTCAACGACATTCTTGCTGCGCTCGACATCGATCTCGCCCAGTGGAAAGGCAACGCGCTGACCGCGCGTTCGCCGCTCGACGGCGCGACGCTCGCGACGCTGGCGGTCGACACGCCCGCCGAGGCCGAGCGCAAGATCGACGCCGCGCACGACGCATTCCTCAAGTGGCGCACGGTGCCTGCGCCGGTGCGCGGCGAGCTGGTACGCGTGTTCGGCAACGTGCTGCGCGAGCACAAGGCCGC
Source organism: Burkholderia multivorans ATCC BAA-247 (assembly GCF_000959525.1). NCBI lineage: Bacteria > Pseudomonadati > Pseudomonadota > Betaproteobacteria > Burkholderiales > Burkholderiaceae > Burkholderia > Burkholderia multivorans. Next base: position 2,204,499 of record NZ_CP009831.1, on the reverse strand, counting down.
GCTCGGCCGCCTCGTCACGCTCGAGGCCGGCAAGATCGCGTCGGAAGGCCTCGGCGAAGTGCAGGAAATGATCGACATCTGCGATTTCGCGGTCGGCCTGTCGCGCCAGCTCTACGGCCTGACGATCGCGTCGGAGCGTCCGGGTCACCGGATGATGGAAACGTGGCACCCGATCGGCGTGTGCGGCGTGATTTCGGCGTTCAACTTCCCGGTCGCGGTGTGGGCATGGAATGCGGCGCTCGCGTTCGTGTGCGGCGATCCGGTCGTGTGGAAGCCGTCGGAAAAGACGCCGCTCACCGCGATCGCATGCCACGTGCTGCTCGGCAAGGCGCTGCGCGAGTTCGACAAGACCCATCCGGGCGTCGCGCCCGAAGGGCTGCATCAGCTGGTGCTCGGCACGCGCGATGTCGGCGAGGTGCTGACCTCGTCGAAGAAGGTGCCGGTCGTCAGCGCGACGGGCAGCGTGCGGATGGGCACCGAGGTCGCGAAGGTGCTGAGCCAGCGTCTCGCGCGCGGCATCCTCGAACTCGGCGGCAACAACGGGATGATCGTCGCGCCGAGCGCCGATCTCGATCTCGTCGTGCGCGCGGTCACGTTTGCGGCGGTCGGCACGGCCGGCCAGCGCTGCACGACGCTGCGCCGCCTGATCGTGCACCGGAGCATCGTCGATCAGCTGCTGCCGCGCCTCGAGAAGGCCTACGCGTCGGTGAAGGTCGGCAACCCGCTCGAGGAAGGCACGCTCGTCGGCCCGCTCGTCGATCGCGCCTCGTTCGACGCGATGCAGAAGGCGCTCGCCGATGCGCGCGAGCAGGGCGGCGAAGTGAAGGGCGGCGAGCGTGTCGACGTCGGTCATGCGGATGCGTACTACGTGCGTCCGGCTATCGTGCGGATGCCGAAGCAGTCGGCGGTGGTCGAGCGCGAGACGTTCGCGCCGATCCTGTACGTGATGGTCTACGACAACTTCGACGATGCGATCGCGGTGCACAACGCGGTGCCGCAAGGCCTTTCGTCGGCGATCTTCACGAACGACATGCGCGAGGCCGAGCAGTTCATGTCGGCGGCCGGCAGCGACTGCGGGATCGTCAACGTGAACATCGGCACGAGCGGCGCGGAAATCGGCGGCGCGTTCGGCGGCGAGAAGGAAACGGGCGGCGGCCGCGAGTCGGGTTCGGATGCGTGGAAGGCGTATATGCGTCGTGCGACGAATACGATCAACTACAGCCGCGAACTGCCGCTTGCCCAAGGCGTGAAGTTCGACGTGTAAGCGCGGGCGGCGCGCTTCGCGCCGCCGGCATCAAAACCGACGGGCCGGTTGCCGCGATGCGGCAGCCGGCCCGTTTCGTCTGTGAGGCGTCCGGTGCGATCGGCGCCGTGCGTTATGCGTCGCTCGCCGGCTCGTTGTGCAGCACCAGCACCTGCGGGCTCGACAGCGTGATCTTCGCCGCACGCAGCTGCTTCAGGATCTCGAACAGCAGATCGCTCTTCGTCGAACCCGCGATGCGCGGGCTCGCCACGTAGCCCGTCACGCTCAGCGTAATGCCGTCCGGCGCGAGCTGGCTGAACGTGACCGACGGCGCCGGCTTCTCGAGAATCGCCGGGTGGGCGCGGTATGCCTCGAGCAGCAGGTCGCGCACCTGCTCCGGATCGGTGTTCAGCGGGAACGTCAGCATCAGCGTCGCGACGCCCTGCGTGCTGTTGCCCATCGTCACGTTGCGCACGTTCTGCGAGATCAGCTGCGAATTCGGCACGATCACGGTCGAGCGGTCGCTGAGCTGGATCTCGGTCGCGCGCACGTTGATGCGGCGGATGTCGCCTTCGACACCGGCGATGCTGACCATGTCGCCCACCTTCACCGGCCGCTCGGTCAGCAGGATCAGCCCCGACACGAAGTTCTTCACGATCTCCTGCAGGCCGAAGCCGATACCGACCGACAGCGCACTGACGATCCACGCGAGGTTGCTCCACTTTACGCCGAGCAGCCCGAGCGTCATCAGCACAAGCAGCACGTAGCCGACGTTCGCGAACAGCGTGACGAGCGACGCACGCATGCCGCTGTCCATGCCGAGCGCAGGCAGGAACTCGTTGTCGAGCCAGCGCCGCACCGAGCGCAGCAGATAGAAGCCGATCGCGAACCCGATCACCGCGTTCATGATGCGGTCCGGCATGATGTTCAGGCTCTGCAGCCGCTGGCCGCCGATCATCGCGATCGCGCTGTCGAGCAGATCGCTCGGCGTCGTGCCGAAGCCGCCCGTCAGCAGCGCGATCGCCGCGACGAGCATCAGCAGGCTCGTGCCGACGCCCGACACGACGGTGTGTGCCTGTTCGAGATGCCGGTCGTCGAGCGCGAACAGATGCTTGATCTGCTTGCCCGTCGACAGGTTCACCGAGAACAGGCTCTCGCTCGCGTCGCGCGTCAGCTGCGTGAGCACGTACACGCTGCAGAGCACGATCTCGAACCACACGAGCTCGTACGTGATGAAGCGCGCGACCGTGATGTAGCCGATTGCCAGCGCGATCAGCGACACGACGATCGCGAGCGTCACGCCCGCGTGGATCAGCCCGGCGAGCGTGGAGCGCTGCTCGGGCGATTCGCCGGCCGCCGCCAGCGCGCTGCGCACGCGGTTCGCGCGCAGCAGCGACGCGCCCACCGTCAGCGCGACGACCAGCGACACGAAGCCGCGGCCGAGCAGCGTGACCGACAGGCTCGTGTCCGCGATCCGGTCGATCGACTCGAGCGTGCCCGATATCAGCAGCAGCGCGGCCAGCACGCCGGGGAACGGTCGCATCGCGAGCGCGACGGGATCGGCGAGCGCGGGCAGCCGCCACGACGGATGCTTCGTACACAGCAGCGCGCGACCGAGGCCCGCGATCAGCGCGCAGGTCGCGGCGAGTTTCACGAACTGGTCCCACAGATCGCTCATCGCCGGTGTCGGCGTGTAGTGGCGCGCGAGTGCGAGATAGAGGATCTGCACGGCGACCGCGGTCGCCACGAGCGTCGCGACCGCGGTCGACAGCGCGAGCGCGCTGCGGCGCAGCCGCGTCGGCGGCAGACGGTTCAGGCAGATCCACGCGAGCCCGTACTCGAGCAGCCGGCGTCCGCCGAGCCACGCCGCGAGCGCGGCGATCAACAGCAGCACGGTGGTCGCGCGCTGGCCGGGCGTCCAGGACGAGCCGAGCATGTCGCGCAGCTCGCGCTGGAAAGCGCCGAGCCGCTGGACGTCGTCCGGCGGCAGATGGAACAGCGGCAGCCAGAACTGCGCGCTGAAAATGCTGGCCGAACGGAACGCGAGCTGGTTTCTGAGCAGGCTGCGATGCAGCTTCGCGAACTGATCGGACAGGTTCGCGAGATTGGTCTTCTGATCGGCGGCCTGTTTCAGCGCTGCCTCGATCTGCGCCTTGCGCGCATTCAGCGTCGCGCGCTGCTGCGCGACGGCCGGCGTTTCCGGCGCAGCGCCCGGCGCGGGCGGCGGCCCGAGCACGTCGAGCTGCGCCTGCAACTGCACACGTTGCGGCGTGAGCTCGCCTTGCAGTTTCTCCACCGCGGCGCTCAGTTGCTGCGTCGCGTCTTCGAGCGCGTCGAGCTCCTTGCTGGTGGTCGACGTCGACGTCTTCTGCTTGATGCGGTCCTGTTCGGCCTGCATCTGCTTGAGTTGCGCGAGCGCGTCGCCGAGCGAAATCGTCGGAACGGGTGCGGCGCCGACGGCGCTCGCGCTCGGCGCCGAGGCGGCGGCCGGAAACGCCGACGCGGTCGCGACGACTGCGAACTGCAGCAGTGCGATCAGCGCAATCCGGCGGGCGAAATGAGAAAGTCGTTGTATGAACATGGATTGCTTACGATTTGCCGACACGCCTGTTTGCCGACAGGCATCGGGCGGCCGGCGGTTGGCCCCGTAGCATGTTACCGGGGCGCGACGGCGGCGGCGACGGCGTGTCGGCGCGCCGTCCGATGCGATGGCGCGCGCGGCGCGTGGGGCCGCGATCGCCGCGTGTGCCCCGTGCGGCGGGGGCTGCGCGCACGGCGGCGTCGGCGCGCGGCGGCCGATGCGGCGGCCTTTGCCGTGCGCCGGCGGCCGACAGACGGTTACGAAATTTACATCTTTCCGGCCGCGCCAGCGCATCCGCGCCGCCGCCGCGCGCCGCCGCATGCCGTCGCGTGCGGCACGTAAGCGCGGCACGTGCCGGTACAATGCAGCGATTCGCGCGGCGCGGATGGCCGCGACAACAACAGACGACAAGACAGGAGACGCATCACGATGGCTTCAACGGACAGCATCCCGCAGGCGCCGGCCCGATCCCCGCTGATCGACGCCGGCACGATTTCGGCCCGCCTCGACCGGCTGCCGCCGACGCGCAGCGTGTGGAAGCTCGTCGTGCTGCTGAGCCTCGGCTTCTTCTTCGAACTCTACGATCTGCTGTACAGCGGCTACGTCGCGCCCGGTCTCGTGAAAAGCGGGATCCTCAGCGCGACGACGCACGGGCTGTTCGGCACGACGGGCGTCGCGAGCTTCATCGCCGCGCTGTTTTCGGGGCTGTTCGTCGGCACGATCGCCTGCGGCTTTCTCGCCGATCGCTTCGGGCGCCGTGCGATCTTCACGTGGTCGCTGCTGTGGTACACGGCCGCGAACGTCGTGATGGCGTTTCAGGACACCGCGACGGGGCTGAATTTCTGGCGCTTCGTCGTCGGGCTGGGCCTCGGCGTCGAGATGGTGACGATCGGCACGTACATCTCCGAGCTCGTGCCGAAGCAGATTCGCGGCCGCGCGTTCGCGTGCGAGCAGGCGGTCGGTTTCGTCGCCGTGCCGGTGGTCGCGTTCCTCGCGTATCTGCTCGTGCCGCGCGCGCCGTTCGGCCTCGACGGCTGGCGCTGGGTCGTGCTGATCGGCGCGCACGGCGCGATCTTCGTCTGGTGGATTCGCCGCGAACTGCCGGAAAGCCCGCGCTGGCTCGCGCAGCAGGGCCGGCTCGACGAAGCCGATCGCGTGATGCGTGCGCTCGAAGCGAAGGTCGAGGCCGAATACGGGCGGCCGCTGCCGGCGCCCGCCCCGGCGGAGCCGGTTGCCGAACGCGGCAGCTTCCGCGACATGTGGGTGCCGCCGTATCGTAGCCGCACGATCATGATGACGATCTTCAACGTGTTCCAGACGGTCGGCTTCTACGGGTTCGCGAACTGGGTGCCGACGCTGCTGATCAAGCAGGGGATCACGATCACGTCGAGCCTGATGTATTCGAGCGTGATCGCGCTCGCCGCGCCGATCGGCCCGCTGATCGGGCTCGTGATCGCGGACCGCTTCGAGCGCAAGTCGGTGATCGTCGCGATGGCGGCGACGGTGCTCGTCTGCGGGCTGCTGTTCAGCCAGACGACGATCGGCGCGCTGCTGATCGTGCTCGGCATCGGCCTGACGCTCGCGAGCAACATCATGTCGTACAGCTTCCATGCGTATCAGGCCGAGCTGTTCCCGACGTCGATCCGTGCGCGCGCGGTCGGCTTCGTCTACTCGTGGAGCCGCTTCTCGGCGATTTTCTCGTCGTTCGTGATTGCCGCGGTGCTCAAGGGCTTCGGCACGGTCGGCGTGTTCGCGTTCATTGCGGGCGCGATGGCGATCGTGATGGCCGCGATCGGCATCATGGGGCCGCGCACGAAGGGCATCGCGCTCGAAGCGATCTCGCGATGAGACGGTGCGCGCGGCACGGTCACGCGTTGAAACAACCGTAACGAAACGCAAATCCGCGGCGAAACGGGCGCCGCGTCGCTGCCGATTTCGCCGTGCACGCGTAGAATCGTAGCCCTGACGACTCATTAGCTCACCATCGGACCGGGCGCGCGGCATCGGCGCACGGCTTCCGCCGCGAAGAGGCGTCGACATCGCGCGCATTGCGTCGCGCCGACCGTCTCGATGGCTTTTCGCGCAATGCGTGCCGCTCGCCCTGCGCGAGCGCCGGCCCGGCCGATGGTCAACGACCGCATGATGCTTTCCGACCTGACGCGGCGAGTTGCTCGACCGCGTCGCCGTACCCTCGCAGTGGCCGCCTGCATGTGGCTCGCTGCCGTCCCGTCCCTGTCCGTCGTCGCGCCGTCTGCCACGTGGGCTGCGTCCGATACGCCGTCGTCCGCGACGGCGGGATCGTCGCCGGCCGCTTCGGCGGCGCCCGCGGCTTCGCGTCCCCATGCCGAAAGCGGAGCGTCCGGTGCGTCGGCCGCTTCGGCCGCGCCCGCAGCTTCGCGTCCGCATGCGGCAAGCGGTGCATCGGCGGCCGCGCCGGCGCCCACCGCGTCCACCGCGTCCACCGCGTCCGGCGCGTCCGGCGCATCCGGCGCGACACCCGCATCGGCCGCATCCGAAACGCCGGCCAGCGAGGCGGCACCGACGCCGCCGCGCCGGCATCCGCCGCTGTCCGCCCACGAAGCCGAAAGCGCGACGGCCCGCGCGCTCGACATGCGCAAGCGCTTCGCGCAGGAAGTCACGCGTCGCCTGAACGTGCCCGCGAACGAACAGCGCGCGTACGGCGAACGGCTTCAGCGCGCACTCGCCGCCGCCGATCTCGCGGATCTGGCCGGCGAATACGTGGCGATGGTCGATCGCGCGCCGAACGTGCAGGCGCTGTTCATCTACTTCCGCGCGACGCCCGCGAACGCGTGGCTGCTGATCGGCGCCGCGCCGGTCGCGACGGGGCTGCCGGGCCAGTACGATCACTTCCTGACGCCGCTCGGCGTGTTCCATCATTCGCCGGACCACATGGACTTCCGCGCGGAAGGCACGACGAACGAGAACGGCATTCGCGGCTACGGCCACCGCGACATGCGCATCTTCGACTTCGGCTGGATCGACGGCGAGCGTGGCTGGGGCAAGGGCGGCAAGTCGGCGATGCGCTTTCAGATGCATGCGACCGATCCCGATCGGCTGGAGCCGCTGCTCGGCATCCGCCACTCGAAGGGCTGCGTGCGGATTCCCGCGTCGCTCAACACGTTCCTCGACCGGCACGGAATTCTCGACGACGACTATCAGGCGCGCGTCGAGGCCGGCAAGTCGCTGTGGGTGCTGCGCGGCGACCGCGAGATCTCGCCGATCGCCGGCCGCTATCTGGTCGTGATCGACAGCGCGCGCAAGACGCGCCCGGCGTGGTCGCCGCTGCCGGGCCGCGGCGCGTGGTCGAAGCTGCCGAAGGGCGGCGATACGGCGGACTGACGCGCTAGCGGAACAGTCGCAGCCAGTCGAACAGGCCCGGATGCACGCGCCGCTTCGGCGCGGATGCCGGCGCGGCGCGCGGGCGGAAATCGGGCGAGAGCTGCGCGTGCGGATCGATCGCGCGTGCACGCAGCGCGTCGACATAGAACGCACCGACGATCGGCAACGCGCTGTGCGCGCCCGCACCCCAGTAGTCGCTGCGCAGCGTCACGCTGCCGTCGTCGAAGCCGACCCACGCACCCGCGACGAGCTGCGGATGCATCAGGATGAACCAGCCGTCCGCGTTGTCCTGCGTCGTGCCGGTCTTGCCGGCCACGTCGCCGCGAATCCCGTAACGCGTGCGGATGTCGGCGCCCGTGCCGCGGTCGACGACGTCGCGCATCACGTCGACGAGCGTGAGCGCCGCGTCGGCCGGCAGGGCGCGCTGCGGTGGCGCGTCAGCGAAGCGCGCGAGCACCTTGCCGTTGCGATCCTCGATCTGCGTGATCGCCTGCGGCGCGACATAGACGCCGCGGTTCGCGATCGTCGCGTACGCGGACACCATCTCCTTCAGCGTGACGGGGCTCGTGCCGAGCGCGAGCGACGGCACCGCCTCGAGCGGGCTGTCGCGCACGCCCATCGCGCGCGCGAGCCGCGCGACCTTCGCCGCGCCTTCGCGCTGCATCAGCTGTGCGGTGATCCGGTTGCGCGACAGCGCGAGCGCATCGCGCAGCGTCATGGGCGCGCCGGTCGGCGGCTCCGCGTCGGTGGGGCGCCACACAGTGCCATCGCCGAGCGCAATCGCGACGTCGCGATCGACGAACGTGTCGCTCGGCCGGGCGCCGTCCGCGAACGCGGCGCCGTAGACGAACGGCTTGAACGTCGAGCCCGGCTGGCGCCGCGCCTGCTCGACGTGGTCGAACGGCTCGTCGCCGAAATCGGGGCTGCCGACCCACGCGCGGATCGCGCCGTTGCGCGGATCGATCGCGACGAAGCCGGCCTGCACCTGTGTCTTGCGTTCGCACAGCGCGCGCACGAAGGCGCGGTTCGCGCCGAGCTGCGTCAGTGCCGCCGCATCGGTGAGCCCCGCGTCGCGCGCGTCGCGGTAATCGGGCGTCTGCCGGATGAAGCCGCGGAACAGCGCGTTGCGCAGCCCGCATCCCGACGGGCCGCGCCAGGCGGCGTCGGCGACGGCCTGCAAGCGGTCGGTCTGCTGGACGAGCGCGCGCGTGGCCATCTGCTGCAGACGCGCGTCGAGCGTCGTGCGGATCACGAGACCGTCGGAGTACAGATCGTAGTCGTGGCTGTCGGCCCACGCGATCAGCCATTTGCGGACCTGCACCGCGAAATGCGGCGCGAGGCCCGGCTCGGCCGTCTGCCGTTCGAAGTCGACGCGCAGCGGCCGGCGCTGCAGCCGCGCCAGTTCGCTCGCCGACAGCATGCCGGCCTTCGCCATCTGCTCGAGCACGACGTTGCGGCGCTGCAATGCGCGCTCGGGATTGAGCACCGGGTTGTAGTAGCTGTTGCCCTTCAGCATCCCGACGAGCGTCGCGCTTTCGACGACGTCGAGCTGGTCCGCGGATTTCCCGAAGTAGGTCCGCGCGGCCATCTCGACGCCGTACGCGTTGTAGAGGAACGGCACCGTGTTCAGATATGTCTCGAGAATCTCGGCCTTGCTGTACACCATCTCGATCTTGAACGCAGTGACGAGCTCTTTCAGTTTGCGCGTGAGCGTCGGCGCGCGGCCGACTTCGTCCGGATAGAGATTGCGCGCGAGCTGCTGCGTGATCGTCGAGCCGCCCTGGCGCTCGCCGCCGAACGTGTGCAACGCGGCCGCGAGCGTGCGGCGCCAGTCGATGCCGTGGTGCGCGTAGAAGCGGCGATCCTCGGTCGCGATCAACGCGTCGACCGCGTGCGGCGAAATCAGCTTCAACGGCACCCATTCGCGGTTGACCGGCCGGAACTCCGCGATCAGCTTGCCGTCGGCCGACAGCACGCGTGCGGGCCGCTCGATGCGTGCCTTGCGGATGTCGCCGATGCTCGGCGTGAACGGCACGAACGCGAGCAGCACCAGCACCGCGAGCGTCGGTATCGCGGCGAGCGTCAACGCAATGCCGCGGCGCGTCGGATGGCGAAGCGCGTGTGCGGCGCCGCGCAGCGCTGCGCGCAGGCGGGCCGCGCAGCCGGCGGCGAACGGCGCGACGCGCGCGCGGCAGCGCGCCAGTGCGAGGCGAAGGAACGACACGAAGCGATTCACGGCGGAAGGGCGGAAAAAGCCGCGATGCTAGCAAACGCGCGCGCGGCGAATGCGGCGCAAACGGCGTTTCGCTTGCAGGATTTACAGACGATTACGTTTGTTGCGCGCCGACAACCTTTCCGCGGTGCCATGCACGTATCGGTGCGCGACCCGGCACGCGATTTACCGCGCGCGTCGGCGGCGCGCCGCGCCGGCGGCCTCGACGATCACTTCGGCGAGCCGCTGCGCCGCGGCTTCCATCCGGGCGCGGCCGAATCCGCCGAACCCGAGCACGAGGCCGGGCCGCGCGGTGCCCGGCGCGAACATCGGCGAAACCGCGCGCACCGCGATGCCGGCGTCGGCCGCGCGTGCGACGACGTCGAGATCGTCGATGCCGTCGGCGAGCCACAGTACGACATGCATGCCCTGATCGCCGGGCTGCACCCAGGCGAGCGCGCGCGGCAGCCGTGCGCCGAGTGTGTCGATCAGCAGCGTGCGCTGTTCCGCATAGACGCCGCGCACGCGACGGATGTGCCGGTCGAGATGGCCTTCGGCGATGAACGCAGCGAGCACGTACTGATCGGCGGTCGGCGCATGACGATCCATCAGCACGCGTGCGCCGCAGAACGCGGGCACCAGATCGTCCGGCGCGATCACGTAGCCGAGCCGCAGCGATGGAAACAGCACCTTGCTGAACGTGCCGAGATAGACGACGCGCTCGGGGTCCAGCCCCTGCAGCGACGGAAACGGATGGCCTTCATAGCGCAGCTCGCTGTCGTAGTCGTCTTCGACGATCCACGCGCGATGCGCGCGCGCCCAGGCGAGCAGCGCATTGCGCCGCGCCATGCTCATCGGCATCCCGAGCGGATACTGGTGCGACGGCGTCACGAACGCGACGCGCGCATCGGGCGCTGCGCGCATGCCGGCGTCGACGTCGATGCCGTCCGCATCGACGGGCACGCGCACCATCGCGTCGCGGCGGCCCGTGCTGTCGAGCAGCGCCGTGATGCCGCGGTAAGCGGGATTCTCGACCCACGCGCGATCGTGTGCGCCGAGCAGGACCTGCGTCGCCAGATGGAGCCCCTGTTGCGTCCCGCTCGTGATCACGACCTGATCGGCTTCGCAGCGCACCGAGCGCGAGCGGCGCACGTAATCGGCGATCGCTGCGCGCAGCGGCAGCGCGCCTTGCGGATCGGCGTAGCCGGACGGCGCGCCCGCGCCGCGTGCGCGCAGCCGGTTGCCGAGGCGGCGCCATACGTCGTCGGGCGCGGTGAGGCCAGCCGGCACCGAGATCGCGAACGGCGCGGGCGGCAACGGCCGGAACTCCTGCGCGATGCGCGCGAACGTCGCGGCCGGCTCCGGCAGCCCCGTGCGAGTGCGCGGCCGGCGCACGGCCGAACGCGCGGGCGGCGGCGCGGCCAGCGCATGCGCGACGCGCGTGCCGGCGCCGGCGCGCGACTCGAGAAAGCCTTCGGCGACAAGCTGCGCATACGCGTCGACGACGGTGCCGCGTGCGACCTGCAGCGATGCCGCCAGCAGACGCGTGGACGGCAGCGTGTCGCCGGGCCGGACGTCGCCGCGACGCACGGCTTCGCGCAGCGCCTGCGCGAGCTGGCGGCTCAGGTCGCCGGTCGCGCGATCGAGCGCGCCGAGCGACGGGATGTCGACGATCCGCGCCGTTCTTGCCATGATTCTGGTCTACCAAAATTGTTCGAAACCGGCTCTACAGCATAAACCAGTTTGCAGCCACAATCGGCGCATTGCGCAAGCCGCGCGACGGGCGTGCCGTGAGCCGCATCCCGCCGGCCCGCGCGTCGTCCGAAGAATCCTGTCCGATCGTGGAGCCGCCGCATGTATGTCCCTGCCGATTTCGCCGAATCCCGCCCCGACGTGCTGCGCGAGCTGATCGTGCGCCATCCGTTCGGCAGCCTGATCACGCACGGGAAAGACGGGCTCGACGCGAACCACCTCCCGTTCGAATGGCTGCCCGGCGACGGCGGCCTCGGCGAGCTGCACGCGCATGTCGCGCGCGCGAATCCGGTGTGGCAGGCGGTCGCGAACGGCGACGACGTGCTCGTGATCTTCCACGCGGGCGACGCATACATCTCGCCGAACTGGTATCCGAGCAAGCATGCGACGCACCGCCAGGTGCCGACGTGGAACTACGTGGTCGTGCATGCGCACGGCCGCATTACGGTGCGCGACGACGAGAAGTTCGTGCGCGGTGTCGTCGCGCGGCTCACGCGCACGCACGAGGCATCGCAGCCGGTGCCGTGGAAGATGGGCGACGCGCCGTCCGACTATCTCGAGGCGATGCTGCAATCGATCGTCGGCCTGCAGATCGAGATCACGCGGCTCGTCGGCAAGCGCAAGCTCGGGCAGAACAAGGCGGCCGCCGATATTCGGGGCGCAGGCGAAGCGCTGGTCGCGAGCGGGAACGTCGCGATCGGCGGCGCGATGCTCGCGGCGGCCGACGCGAAACGCGAATGACGCGTTCGCCGATCACGGACGGGCATCGGCCGCAAGCGCTCATGCACGTGCTCGTGCACGCGTGCGCCGGGCGACGCTACTGCGTGCGCGTCGCGTCCTTCGCACGTTCGCCGGCTTGCGCCAGCGCGGCCCGAATCGCGGCCTCCGTCTTGTCGTACGCGCCTTCGCCGTACCGCGTATAGACGATCTTGCCGTTCGCATCGATCAGATACAGCGCGGGCCAGTACTGGTTGCCGTACGCGCGCCACGTGTCGTAACGGTTGTCCTGCGCGACCGGATAGCGGATGCCGAAGCGCGCAATCGCGTCGGCGACGTTTTTCGCGTCGCGTTCGAACGGATACTCGGGCGTATGCACACCGACGACGACGAGCCCTCGATCGCGGTATTTCCGGTACCAGTCGTTGACGTACGGAATCGTATGAATGCAGTTGATGCACGAGTACGTCCAGAAGTCGACGAGCACGACCTTGCCGCGTAACTGGTCGAGCGTGAGCGGCGCGCTGTTGTGCCAGCGGTCGATGCCGGCGAACTCGGGCGCGCGCGAGCCGGCGAACGAGGCCATCGTGCCCGCCTCGTCGCGTGTGCCGGCGAACGCGGCGAGGCCGGCCGTGGCGGCGAGGGCGATCACGAAGGCGGCGGTCCTGAATCGGGGCAGCATGGCGTTTCTCCGGTGCGGCCGGCTGCTGCGCGCGGGCGCCGGCCGGTCGGGTTGCGATAGCCGTCATTGGGCCGCTGCGACGTATCTGCGATGTGTCCGGCGAGCCGCGCGTGTGCAATGTTGTGTGTCGCGACGGCGGCGCGATACAGTGCGATACAAACGCGCCGGTTCGCCGCGGTATAAAGGCGGACATCGCCCCGCCGCCCTTCACGAGTACGACACCGATCCATGGACAAGCCCGACCACATGCTGATCGTCGACGACGATCGCGCCATTCGCGAACTGATCGCGGACTATCTCGAGAAGAACGGCATGCGCGTGTCGCTGGCCGCGAACGGGCGCGAGATGCGCAGCGTGCTCGACGACGGCGCGCCCGACCTGATCGTGCTCGACCTGATGCTGCCGGGCGAGGACGGCCTGGCGCTGTGCCGCGATCTGCGCGCCGGCAAATTCCGCACGGTGCCGGTGCTGATGCTGACCGCGCGCAGCGAGGAAACCGACCGGATCGTCGGCCTCGAAATGGGTGCGGACGACTATCTCGCGAAGCCGTTCGCGGTGCGCGAACTGCTCGCGCGGATCCGTTCGGTGCTGCGCCGCGCGCGGATGCTGCCGCCCGGCATGCAGGTGACGGAGACGGCCGGCATGCTCGCCTTCGGCGAATGGCGGCTCGACACGGCGGGGCGCCATCTGCTCGATGCGGAAGGTACGCTCGTCGCGCTGAGCGGCGCCGAATACCGGTTGCTGCGCGTATTTCTCGATCATCCGCAGCGCGTGCTGACGCGCGATCAATTGCTGAATCTCACGCAGGGCCGCCAGTCGGATCCGTTCGACCGCTCGATCGACCTGCTCGTGAGCCGGCTGCGCCAGCGACTGCGCGACGGCGCGCGCGAGCCGCGCTACATCAAGACGCTGCGCAACGAAGGCTACGTGTTCTCGTCGGCCGTCACCGCGATCGAAGGCACATCGTGAACGCGCGCATCCCGTGGCATTGGCCGCGCTCGCTGTTTGCGCGGCTCGCGCTGATTCTGTGCGTGGGGCTCGCGCTCGCGCAGACGCTGTCGTTCTGGCTCACCGTCACCGAACGCGATCAGGCGACGACCAACCTGATGATGGGCTACATCGAGCGCGAAGTCGCGAGCTCGGTCGCGCTGCTCGATCATCTGCCGCCCGACGAGCGTGCCGCGTGGCTGCCGCGTCTCGCGCGACGCAGCTATACGTTCATCCTCGGGCCCGGCGAAACCGGTACGCCGCCGGAGGCGCGGCTGTCGGCGCGCGTCGAGCGGTCGATCTCGGACGGCATCGGCGGCCGGTATCCGCTGACCGCGAACGCGATTCCCGGCGATCGCGAACATCTGCAAGTGCATCTGCGGCTGAGCGACGGCTCGCCGCTCACGATCGACATTCATCCGATGTCGACGGTGCCGCTGTCCGACTGGCTGCCGGCCGTGCTCGCGCTGCAGCTCGCGGTGCTGGCCGCGTGCTGCTGGCTCGCGGTGCGGCTCGCGACGCGGCCGCTCAAGCAGCTCGCACTCGCCGCCGACGCGCTCGGCCCCGACCTGAAGGGCGAGCGGCTCAGCGAGGACGGACCGTCCGAAGTCGCACGCGCGGCGCGCGCATTCAACGCGATGCAGGATCGCATCGCGCAGTACATGACCGAACGGATGCAGATCCTCGCATCGATCTCGCACGATCTGCAGACGCCGATCACGCGGATGCGACTGCGCGTCGACGTGATGGACGACGATGCGCAAGGCGCGAAGCTGCGGCAAGACCTGATCGAGATGGAGCATCTGGTGAAGGAGGGCGTCGCGTATGCGCGTACGCTGCACGGCTCCGACGAGGCGGCGCGCCGCATCGATCTCGATGCGCTGCTCGACAGCATCGTCTGCGATTACGTCGATGCGGGGCAGGACGTCGCGCTGCACAGCCGCGCGCCGCTTGCGCTCGTCACGCGGCCGAAGGCGCTGCGCCGGATCGTCGGCAATCTCGTCGACAACGCGCTGAAGTTCGCGGGTGCAGCCGAGATCGACGTGCAGCCGGCGCCGGACGGCGGCGCGGTGATCGTCGTGCGCGACCGCGGGCCCGGCATTCCGGACGATCAGCTCGACGCGGTGTTCGAACCGTTCCGCCGTGTGGAGACGTCGCGCAATCGCGAGACGGGCGGCACGGGCCTCGGCCTCGCGATCGCGCGCCAGCTCGCGCTCGCGATGGGCGGCACGCTGACGCTGAGCAATCGGCAGGATGGCGGTGGCGGACTCGATGCGCGGCTGACGCTCGTGAATGCGGCGGCGTAGCGAACGCATGGCGTGTGGCCGGTCGCTTTAGCGTTCCGGCGCGGCGCGGCCGCGTCGCGCGTGCGGGAACAGACGGGCGACAGGCCTTCGGATGGCGTTTGCGCCTATCAGCAGCGGCCGGTGCGCAGCGCGACGGTCCAGTCGTCGCGCCCGCGCGCCGCTGCCGTCGCGGCGGCGGTGTCCCAGTCGTAGTCGACCGCATGGAATTCGGCGTGCCAGCCGGCCGCCGTGCGCGACACCATTGCGTAGCGCGCATGCGGCGTGCCGTTTTCGATCCGGTGCGGATGCGGATGATCGTCCGCGTACGCCTGCAATCCGACGCTGCCGGGATTCACGATCAGCCGGCCGTCTTCGAGTGTCGCGGCGCGCGGCACGTGCGTGTGGCCGCACAGGATCAGCGGCGCCGTTTCGTTGCCCGCGCGTTGCGCGATCTCGTCCGGCGTCGCCGCGCGGCAGCCGTCGGGCGTCACCGTTTCGAGGAAATAGACGAGGTCGCTGGCCGGCGTGCCGTGCACCATCAGCACGTCGTCGTCGAGCATCAGCCGCGGCGGCAGCGCGGCGATCCACGCGAGATGCGCATCGCGCAGCGTGTCGCGCGCCCAGCGATCGGACAGCCGCAGCGATTCGCGATCGTCGCTCAGCAACTGCCGCTCGTGATTGCCCTTGATCGTCGGCAGGTCGAGCGCGATCAGCCGGTCGGCCGTTTCGGCCGGATGCAGCGCGCCCGACACGATGTCGCCGAGATTCACGATCACGTCGGCGCCGCGGCGGCGGATGTCCGCGAGCACCGCGTCGAGCGCGGCGAGGTTGCCGTGGATGTCGGACAGCGCGGCGATTTTCATGGCAGGCGTCGGAAAGGGGGGCGCGACGATTGTCGCGAATTCGGCGTGTGCCGTCCAATCGGCGATGCGCGCGATGCCGGGCAGCGACTGCGCTGCGCTCAGGCGGTGTCGGTTGCGAGGCGGGCGTACATCGCGAAATCGCCCGGCACGCCTCGCACCATCCTGTACGCGCGCAGCAGCCCTTCGTAGCGGTAGCCGCATTTTTCCAGCACGCGCGCAGAGCGTATGTTGTCGGTCAGCACGACGCCCTGCATGCGCATGAAGCCGCCTTCGGCGAATGCCCAGGCCGTCACGCTCGCACACACTGCACGCGCGATGCCGCGGCCCCAATGCGTGGGCGCGAGGTCGTACGCGATTTCGGCGCAACGGTTGGCCGTGGAGACCGTATGCAGCCCGATCGTTCCGACGAGGGCGCCCGAAGTGTCGTCGACGATCGCGAGCCGGCGAATCGAATCGGGATCGGACGACTCGAGGCCGTCGAACAAGGGCAGCAAATCGTTGCGCGAACGCAAATTCCAGCTCGTGTGGCGGACGACGTCCGGCATCGACAGGTAGGCGAACCATGCGTCGAGGTCGGCGCGGTCGAGTTGCCTGACGGACAGGCCCGGAAAGCCGGAAGCGGGCGGCGTGTCGATCTTCATTTCATCGCGCCCGTTTCGAGCGACGCCATGCGCACGCTTGCGGCCCGGCGCGGCACCGCACAGGCTGAACGTCCGGCCGCGGCCGGCGGAGTCGTTGCTTGCATGAACGGCGCTCCACTCGCTGGTATGGGGCGATTATCGATCCTCCGTTAGCCCCGGGGCATTTCTGCCGCGCCGCAGACTATCTCTATTTTCGAAATAAACTTTTTTAATTATTGCCCTTTCGACGGGAACCGGTTCCAACTACGATGGCGGCCGCACCGGGCATGCCCGATGCGCGATCGCGCGCCTGCGCGCGTCGATGCGTGCGGCACGCCGGCGACTCGCAGCGCCGCGCGACTACTCGCCGGCCGTCCGCCCCGGGCGGCCGAACACAGCTACAACAACGGGCCCGAGCCCGGAGACATCACAATCATGAACAAGCAACTGATCGCAGCGCCGCTGCTCCTCTCGCTCGCGGGCCTCGCATCCGCGCAAAGCTCCGTCACGCTGTACGGGATCGTCGATGCGGGCGTGACGTATCGCAGCAACGAGCGCGTCGGCACGCCGGGCGCGTACACCGGGCACTCGAACGTCGGCTTGACGACCGGCAACCTGTCCGGCAGCCGCTGGGGCATCAAGGGCAGCGAGGATCTCGGCGGCGGCCTGCGCGCGCTGTTCGTGCTCGAGAACGGTTTCGACATCACGAACGGCACGTCCGGGCAAGGCGGACGCCAGTTCGGCCGGCAGGCGTTCGTCGGCGTCGGGAGCGACCGTTACGGCTCGATCACGCTCGGCCGCCAGTACACGTCGCTCGACGACTTCGTGAGCCCGGTCGGCCCGTCGTCGTTCATCGGCGGCTTCGGCGCGCATCCGGGCGACATCGACGATCTCGACCAGACCGCGCGCGTCGACAGCTCGATCAAGTACACGAGCGCGAACTATGCGGGCTTCACGTTCGGCGCGCTGTACGGCTTCGGCGGCCAGCCGGGCAGCATGAAGCAGCGCAATACGTGGAGCGTCGGCGCAGCCTATGCGGCGGGGCCGCTGCGTGTGGGCGTCGGCTACGAGCGTTCGGACAACAGCAAGACGGGCGCGACCGACACGACGCTCGGCAAGTGGCAGAGCACCGACGACGGCCTGTTCAACTCGTCGATCAACGAAGGCTATGCGAGCGCGCAATCGCAGCAGATCATCGCGACCGGCGCGACGTACGACTTCGGGCCGGCGGTGGTCGGCGTGAACTACAGCAACGTGCAGTACCGCAGCGGCGACCGCTCGCTGTTCAGCGGCCACGCGACGTTCAACGTGGCCGGCGTGTTCGCGCGCTGGAACGTGCGCCCGCAGACGCAGCTGTTCGCGGGCTACAGCTACACGCGCGGCAGCGACGTCGACGGTATCGACGATCGCGCGCAGTACCACAACGTGACGCTCGGCGCCGTCTACGACCTGTCGAAGCGCACCAGCGTCTATCTGCTCGGCGCGTACCAGCATGCGTCGGGGATGACGCTCGACGCGCTCGGCCGGCCGGTGGCCGCGACCGCGTCGGTGTCGGACAAGGCGAACGGCCATTCGTCCGATACGCAGTCTCAGGCGATCGTCAGCCTCGGGTTGCGTCAGCGGTTCTGACGCGGCGCGTAGCGTCGAACCCTTCCGATCGCCGGCGCGGCGCGCGGCTCGTCGACACGAGCCGCGCCACGCCGGTTCATTCTCCGCTCTCCGCCGCGCCCGCGGCGGACATCGTGCGACCGCGCGTGCGCGGCACGCACCGCTCCCGTTGCCGGCATTGCCGTGTCGCTTCCGGCGCTCCGGACGATATTTTTTCTTTCATTCGAATTTCTGTCTGTAATCATCGATGCGTTGCCACGGCAATTCAGTTGGATGCGCACGCATCAGAAAAATTGACGCATTTCCATTGAAAGAGTCGGCAGAAAATTCCGTAAGAAATTAAACGGCACAATTGCATGAGAAAGACCGCGCGAATTCGGCATTGCGTCGGCCCGAACGACCATTGCGCCGCGCGAAGCCGCGGTCTCCTGATGGTAAAAAATGAATGAGATAATTCGCGTCGGCAAAAAAATGGTTTTTGCAGTATCACGAATATCGGATGTCCGTCGATTGATAGTGTCGAAACTGATGCGTTTTTAGGGGAAATCGTTCATGTCGATGAAACAAATCCGCGCGGCATTGATTGTAATGTGCATGATCCTGCTCGCGCCGGTCGCGCATGCGCAGACGCCATACACGACCGACTGGCTCGCGAACACGTTCGGCACACTGGCCGCCCACGTCGGCAACGGCGCGCGCTCGATGTGGGTCGCGCCCGAAGGCGTGATCTATACGGCCTCGCGCTGGGACGAAAACGCGGGCGGCGTCGCGATCTACCAGAACGGGCAGTCGCTCGGCACGATCGGCATCCACGACGAATTCCAGGGCGGCGCGATCACGGGCAACGCGACGTCGCTGTTCGTCGCCCTCGGCTACAACCGTACGTTCGGCAGCGGCTCGGTCGGCCGCTACAACCGCAGCACCAACGCGCGCGATCTGCGCATTCCGGTCAGCACGTGGACGGGCATTCAGTACGCCGACGTCATCACAGGCCTCGCGACGGCCGGCAATCTGCTGTATGCGAGCGACTTCTACGGGAATCGCGTGCGCGTCTATACGACCGACGGCGTGTGGCAGCGCGACATCGGCGTGCAAGGGCCGGGCGCGCTCGCGATCGATGCGGCGGGCAATCTGTGGGTCGCGCGCATGAGCGCGGGCGTGGTCGTCCAGTTCAGCCCGACCGGCACGCAGATGAACACGATCCAGATGGCGGCCGGGGCGCGGCCGTCGTCGCTGTATTTCGACGCATCGACCGGGCAGTTGATGGTGGGCGATCAAGGGCCCGACATGAACATCAAGATCTACGCGCTCATCGGCGTGCCGCTGCAGATCGGCACCTTCGGCGTGCAGGGCGGCTATCTGAACACGACGACGGGCGTCAAGGGGCAGGTCGGCGACAAGCGCTTCACGCGCGTGGTCGGCATCGGCAAGGATGCGGCCGGCAATCTGTACGTGCTGAACAACGCGTGGGGCGGCGGCTGGGATCTCGGGCGCAACGGCAGCACCGACATCCACGCATACAGCCCGACCGGCGCGCTGCAATGGAAACTGCAGGCGCTGAACTTCGAGGGCGCCGCCGCTCCCGATCCGGCGACCGACGGTGCGTTCTTCTATAGCGGCAACAACGTCTATACGGGCACGGCGGGCGGCACGTTCGTCGCGAATACGATCGATCCGTTCACCTATCCGAAGGACCCGCGCCTCGACATGAACGACTATCAGCGCGGTCAGCATTTCGGGCAGCTCGTGACGGTCGGCGGCAACCGGATTCTGGTCGCGTCCGGTCAGAATCCCGGCAACTTCAACTTCTATCACTTCAATCCGGCGAGCGGCTACATCGCGATTCCCGACGGCTCGATTCCCGGCAAGCCGTTCAACACGAGCCTGCAGGTGACGGCCGGCTTCGCGATCGACGGCAACGGCGACGTGTGGGCCGGGCTCGACCGCACCAACAACATCTCGCACTACCCGATGACGGGTTTCGACGCGAACGGCAAGCCTTCGTGGGGTGCGCCCGAGCAGATCCAGATTCCGCGTTCGGTGCTGCCGCTCACGCGCATCATCTACCAGTCCGACAGCGACACGATGATCCTTGCGCAGGGCATTTCGGGCAGTTGGGACTGGACCGCGATGAACGGCCATATCGAGATCTATCGAGGCTGGAAAGCGGGCAACAAAACTACGCCGAGCCTCGCGATCGACCTGACGAGCGCAAACCCGAAGTCGATCGCGGCGGCCGGCCATTATCTGTTCGTCGGCTACGTGCACACGGTGCCGAACATCGACGTGTACGACCTGAACACGGGCGGCCTCGTCACGACGCTGACGAACTCGAACCCATCGGCGATGGATGTCGGCAACGACGTCGACTCGATGTACGGCATTCGCGCCTATCTGCGCTCGACCGGCGAATACGTGATCACGAAGGACAATTACAACGGCTCGAGTCTCGTCGTGTACCGCTGGCGGCCGTGACGGACGGCGCGGGCGATTGTCGACGGCAGGCCTGACGCACCGACCTATTCTCGTTCCGGCGACGCTTCCAGCCGCTTCATCGCCTCCGCGACCTCGTTCCTGAACCGCACGAGCGCGGCCTGCTCGGGCGCGGGCGGCTGCACGGCCGCCCAGAGCATGTCGATCAGCTGCGTCGCGGTCGTTTCCGTATCGAGCTTGCGGTGCCCGAGGATCGCGTCCCACAGCACGTGCTCGATCGGGCCGAACACCATCGAGCGCAGCAGGCTCAGCGGCATGTCGCGACGCACCTGCCCGGCCGCCTGGCCGCGCGCGAGCACGCTCATCAACGGCGCCGTGTAGCGGCGCTGCAGCGCGGTGAGCTCGTCGCTCAGCGCGTGCTGCTTCGCGCGACCTTCGGACAGCACCAGCGCGCACAGCCCCGTGCCGTTCACGAGCATCAGCCGCAGATGCGTACGCACGATGAACGCGAACTGCTGCTGCACGGTCGCCTCCTGCGGCATCCCGTGCTCGAACGCCGCGATGATTTCGTCATACCAGTCGGCGATCACGCGCGCGCACAGCTCGCGCTTGCCGCGGAAGTAACTGAACACGGTCGCCTCCGACACGCCGACGCGTTGCGCGATCTCGGCGGCCGTCGCGTGCTCGTAACCCTTTTCGGCGAACACGTCGCGCCCGGCCCGCAGGATGTCCTGCACGCGCTGCTGGGATTTGCGGCCGGCGGGCGCGCGCGGCGCGTCGGCGCGCTCGGCTTTGTCGGTGGCGGTCATGGTGCGGGCGGTAGCGGCTGTCATCTCCGCATGATAACTGAGTGTCACTCAAAAAAGCTATTGACGCCCACCACGACGCCGCGCGAAACTGTGCGAAATTTCCGCAGTAATGGTCAATGAATCGGCGTATTGCCCGATTTGAGCAAAACTCAGAAATCGGCGCATGCGACGCACTTTCTGGAGACGGAGGAGACATGAGCAACCTGCCCGGCGTGCAATTCATGCTCGGTGAAGATATCGAGATGCTGCGCGATGCCGTCGCGACATTCGCGGCGAAGGAAATCGCGCCGCGCGCGGCCGAGGTCGACCGCACCGACCAGTTTCCGATGGATCTCTGGAAGAAGTTCGGCGATCTCGGCGTGCTCGGGATGACGGTGGCCGAGGAGTACGGCGGCGCGAACATGGGCTACACCGCGCACATGGTCGCGATGGAGGAGATCTCGCGCGCATCGGCGTCGATCGGCCTGTCGTACGGCGCGCACTCGAATCTCTGCGTGAACCAGATCCACCGCAACGGCACCGAAGCGCAGAAGCGCAAGTATCTGCCGAAGCTCGTCTCGGGCGAACACATCGGCGCGCTCGCGATGAGCGAGCCGAATGCCGGCTCCGACGTCGTCAGCATGAAGCTGCGTGCGGACAAGCGCGGCGACCGCTACGTGCTGAACGGCACGAAGATGTGGATCACGAACGGTCCCGATTGCGACACGCTCGTCGTCTATGCGAAGACGGACGTCGACGCCGGTCCGCGCGGCATCACGGCCTTCATCGTCGAGAAGGGCATGAAGGGCTTCTCGGTCGCGCAGAAGCTCGACAAGCTCGGCATGCGCGGCTCGCATACGGGCGAGCTCGTGTTCCAGGACGTCGAGGTGCCGGAAGAGAACATCCTCGGCCAGCTCAACGGCGGCGTGAAGGTGCTGATGAGCGGCCTCGACTACGAGCGCGCGGTGCTGTCGGGCGGCCCGACGGGCATCATGGCCGCGTGTCTGGATGCGGTCGTTCCTTATATCCACGACCGCAAGCAGTTCGGCCAGTCGATCGGCGAGTTCCAGCTGATTCAGGGCAAGGTCGCCGACATGTACACCACGTTCCAGGCATGCCGCGCCTATCTGTACGCGGTCGGCCGCCATCTCGACTCGGCGGGCAGCGACCATATCCGTCAGGTGCGCAAGGACTGCGCGGGCGTGATCCTCTATACGGCCGAGAAGGCGACGTGGATGGCCGGCGAGGCGATCCAGATCCTCGGCGGCAACGGCTACATCAACGAATACCCGGTCGGCCGCCTGTGGCGCGACGCGAAGCTGTACGAGATCGGTGCCGGCACGAGCGAGATCCGCCGGATGCTGATCGGCCGCGAGCTGTTCGCGGAAACGATGTAACGCCCACGTCACGCGAACGGAGCTCCGTCGATGCCGATCATCGAATCCAAACTGAATCCGCGTTCGGAAGAATTCCGTGCGAATGCCGCGGCGCTCGAGGCGGTCGTCGCCGATCTGCGCGCGAAGATCGAGCAGCTCGCGCAAGGCGGCGGTCAGGCCGCACGCGACAAGCATCTGGCGCGCGGCAAGCTGCTGCCGCGGGACCGGATCGCGCAGCTGCTCGATCCGGGTTCGCCGTTTCTCGAGCTGTCGCAACTCGCGGCGAACGGGATGTACAACGACGACGCGCCGGGCGCCGGCATCATCACCGGCATCGGCCGGATCGCCGGCCGCGAATGCGTGATCGTCTGCAACGACGCGACGGTCAAGGGCGGCACGTACTATCCGATCACGGTGAAGAAGCACGTGCGCGCGCAGGAAATCGCCGCGGAAAACCGGCTGCCGTGCGTGTATCTCGTCGATTCGGGCGGCGCGAACCTGCCGAACCAGGACGACGTGTTCCCCGATCGCGACCACTTCGGCCGCATCTTTTTCAATCAGGCGACGATGTCGGCGGCCGGCATCGCGCAGATCGCGGTCGTGATGGGTTCCTGCACGGCGGGCGGCGCCTACGTGCCGGCGATGAGCGACGAGTCGATCATCGTGAAGAACCAGGGCACGATTTTTCTCGGCGGCCCGCCGCTCGTGAAGGCGGCAACCGGCGAAGAAGTGAGCGCCGAGGATCTCGGCGGCGGCGACGTGCATACGCGGCTGTCGGGCGTTGCCGATCATCTCGCGCAGAACGACGCGCATGCGCTGTCGATCGCGCGCAGCATCGTCGGTCATCTGGCGCCGAAGATTCCGTCGCCGGTCGCGGTACGCGAGCCGAAGCCGCCGCGCTACGACGCAGCGAGCCTCTACGGCGTGATTCCCGTCGATACGCGCAAGCCGTTCGACGTGCGCGAGGTGATCGCGCGCATCGTCGACGATTCCGAGTTCGACGAGTTCAAGGCGCGCTACGGCACGACGCTCGTCACGGGCTTCGCGCATATCTGGGGCTATCCGGTCGGGATCGTCGCGAACAACGGCATCCTGTTTTCCGAGTCGGCGGTAAAGGGCGCGCACTTCATCGAGCTGTGCTGCCAGCGCAAGATTCCGCTCGTGTTCCTGCAGAACATCACGGGCTTCATGGTCGGCCGCAAGTACGAGAACGAAGGCATCGCGCGGCACGGCGCGAAGATGGTGACGGCCGTGTCGAACGCGAAGGTGCCGAAGTTCACGGTGATCATCGGCGGCTCGTTCGGCGCCGGCAACTACGGGATGTGCGGCCGCGCGTTCGGTCCGCGCTTCCTGTGGATGTGGCCGAACGCGCGGATCTCGGTGATGGGCGGCGAGCAGGCCGCGTCGGTGCTCGCGACTGTGCGCCGCGACGGGATCGAGGCGAAGGGCGGCACGTGGTCCGCGCAGGAGGAGGAGGCGTTCAAGCAGCCGATCCGCGAGCAGTACGAGCGTCAAGGCCATCCGTATTATGCGAGCGCGCGGCTCTGGGACGACGGCGTGATCGATCCCGCGCAGACGCGCGACGTGCTCGGCCTCGGGCTCGCCGCGGCGATGAACGCGCCGATCGACGAGACGCGCTTCGGCGTGTTCCGCATGTGATGCCGGGGAGGACTGACCGATGCGATACGAAACGATCAAGGTAAGCGAAGCCGGCCGCGTCGCGACCGTCACGCTGGCGCGCCCCGACGTGCGCAACGCGTTCAACGAGACGGCGATCGCCGAGCTGACCACCGCGTTCGAATGGCTCGACGCGCACGAGGGCGTGCGCGCGGTCGTGCTCGCGGCCGAAGGCCCGGCCTTCTGCGCGGGCGCCGACCTGAACTGGATGAAGAAGATGGCGGGCTACTCGGACGACGAGAACCGCGCCGACGCGCGCAAGCTCGCACGGATGCTCGAGGCGATCCACCGCTGCGGCAAGCCGGTCATCGCGCGCGTGCAGGGCGATGCGTACGCCGGCGGTGTCGGTCTCGTGGCCGCGGCCGACATCGCGATCGCGGCCGACACCGCGAAGTTCTGCCTGTCCGAAGCGCGGCTCGGGCTGATTCCGGCGACGATCGCACCGTACGTCGTGCGCGCGATGGGCGAGCGCGCGGCGCGCCGCTACTTCACGACCGCCGAGGTGTTCGACAGCGCGCGTGCGGCGTCGCTCGGCTTCATCCACGATGCGGTGCCGGCCGCGGCGCTCGACGAGACCGTCGCGAAGCTGGCCGCGACGCTGGTCGCGAACGGCCCCGATGCGGTGCGCGCGTGCAAGCGGCTCGTCGCCGACGTCGCGGGCCGTCCGCTCGATGCGGCGCTGATCGAGCAGACCGCGGACTGGATCGCGCGTACCCGCGCGGGCGCGGAAGCGCGCGAAGGGATCGCGTCCTTCCTGGAGAAACGCACGCCGTCCTGGCGTGATTGAACGCGCGGCGGCCGGCGCCGCCCGTGTCGCGTGACCCCAACCTTTTCCGGACGACAGCCATGTTCGACAAGATTCTGATCGCCAACCGCGGCGAAATCGCGTGCCGCGTCGCCGCGACGTGCAAACGTCTCGGGATCGCCAGCGTCGCCGTCTATTCCGACGCCGATGCGAATGCGAAGCACGTCGCCGCGTGCGACGAAGCGGTGCATATCGGCGGCTCGGCGGCCGCGGACAGCTATCTGCGCATCGAGCGCATCATCGAAGCCGCGCGCGCGACCGGCGCACAGGCGATTCATCCCGGCTACGGCTTCCTGTCGGAGAACGAGGATTTCGCGCAGGCGTGCGCGGCGGCCGGGATCGTGTTCATCGGGCCGCCGGTCGACGCGATCGCCGCGATGGGCTCGAAGGCCGCGGCCAAGGCGCTGATGCACGCGGCCGCGGTGCCGCTCGTGCCCGGCTATCACGGCGACGACCAGAACCCGGCGACGCTGCACCGCGAGGCCGATGCGATCGGCTACCCGGTGCTGTTGAAGGCGAGCGCGGGCGGCGGCGGCAAGGGCATGCGCGTGGTCGAGCGTTCCGACGATTTCCCCGCGGCGCTCGCCTCGTGCCAGCGCGAAGCGGCGAGCAGCTTCGGCAACGATCGCGTGCTGATCGAGAAGTATCTGACGCGGCCGCGCCACGTCGAGGTGCAGGTGTTCGGCGATACGCACGGCAACACCGTGTATCTGTTCGACCGCGACTGCTCGGTGCAGCGCCGTCACCAGAAGGTGCTCGAGGAAGCGCCGGCGCCGGGCCTGTCCGACGACGTGCGCCGCGCGATGGGCGAGGCGGCCGTCGCGGCCGCGCGCGCGGTCGGCTATGTCGGCGCGGGCACCGTCGAATTCATCATGACGGGCGACGCGTTCTACTTCATGGAGATGAACACGCGTCTGCAGGTCGAGCATCCGGTCACCGAGATGGTCACGGGGCTCGATCTCGTCGAATGGCAGCTGCGCGTCGCGGCCGGCGAGCCGCTGCCGCTGAAGCAGGACGAGCTGCGCGTGCAGGGCCATGCGATCGAGGCGCGGCTCTATGCGGAAAATCCGTCGCGCGGCTTCCTGCCGTCGACCGGCACGCTCAAGCATCTGCGGCTGCCGGACGGCGTCGAGTTCGATATCGGCGCGCCCGTGCGCGTCGACAGCGGCGTGCGCGAAGGCGATGCGATCACGCCGTTCTACGATCCGATGATCGCGAAGCTGATCGTGCACGGCGCCGATCGCGACGAAGCGCTCGGCCGGATGCTGCGCGCGCTGCGCGCGTGCGAGGTAGTCGGCCTGCACACGAACGCCGGGTTCCTGCAGCGGATCGTCGCTTGCGAGCCGTTCGCGACGGCCGATCTCGACACGGGGCTGATCGAGCGCAATCACGACGTGCTGTTCGCGCCGCAACAGCCGCCGCGTGCGTCGCTCGCGCTGGCCTGCGCGGCGCTGCTCGCGCGCGAACGCGACGCGGCCGGCGACGGTTCGTCGCCGTGGAGCGCGTTGTCGGACTGGCGGCTCAACGCCGGCTATCGGCGCACGTTCGAATGGCACGCGGTCGAGCGCGAGGCTGACGTGACGGTCGCGTACGACCATGACGGCGCCGCCGCGCGAATCGCCGTCGGCGACGGCGCCGCGCAGTCGTTCGCGTGGTCGCGCGGCGCGACGCCGCTCGACTTCGACGTGTTGCTCGACGGCATGCGCAGCAGCGGCCGCGTGATCGTCGATGGCGACAGCTTCCACGTGTTCACGCAGGGCACGGCCGAAACGTTCGAGTGGCGCAACCTGCTCGCGCACGCCGGCGATGCCGAGCACGGCGGCGGCCGCCTGACCGCGCCGATGCCGGGCAAGGTGATCGCGGTGCTCGTCGAGCCGGGCCAGCGCGTCGAGCCCGGCACGCCGCTGATCGTGATGGAGGCGATGAAGATGGAGCACACGATCGGCGCGCCGAGCGCGGGCGTGGTCGCGGAAGTGCTGTATGCGGTCGGCGATCAGGTCGCCGACGGCGCGCAACTGCTCGTGATGGCGGAAGCGGAAGCTGCGCGTGCGTGAGGACCGTCGGCGGTCCTCGCGCATCGGCGCGCGCGGCTGAAACGCGGCGCGCGGCGTCCCGGCGTGCGATCCTCGCGACGATCGGGCCGCCGTCGAAGCCGCGCGCCGGAAAGCAGGCGCGCTTGGACCGGGCGATGCAGCGCCCGGTCGCTGCTGACGATCCATGACAGTCGGCGCGTCGATGCTCGGCTAGAATGCGAGTCGTTTCGGCCTGCGCGGACGCGCACGCTACACTGGATCTTTCCTTTCCTGTCCCGCCGACGATGACGTCTCCTGTCCTGAACGGCCTGCGCATCGGTATCACGATCGGCCTGCGCACCCCCGACGAAAGCCTGTGGATCAACGGCATCAAGCAGAACGCGCTGTTTCTCGCGAAGCTGCTGATGGCGTCGCCGCACGGCTACCGCGTCACGCTCGTCAACACGACGGCCGTACCGCTGACCGACGCGCTGCCGTGGGATCGCCGCGTGTTCGACACGCGCGCGTTCGCCGACATGAAGGATGCGCTCGACGTGCTGATCGAGCTCGGCGGGCAGATCGACGCGGAACAGACCGCATACCTGAAGGCGCGCGGCGCGAAGATCGTCAGCTATTGCTGCGGTGTCGAGTACATCAATGCGATGGAGTCGATCCTGTTCGGCCGGCGGCTCTGGGACACGCTGTTCATCAACCGCGGCTACGACGAAGTGTGGGCGATTCCGCAGATCGCGCCGTCGTCGCTGCCGTTCCTGCAGTCGTTGCGCCGCTGCCCGGGCCGCGTCGTGCCGTTCGTGTGGGATCCGATGTTCCTGACCGAGCGCGCGCAGTCGCTGCCGGAACACGGCGAATACCGGCCGCGCGGCGAGCGCGGCAAGCGGCTGACGGTGATGGAGCCGAATCACGACGTCGTGAAGTTCTGTGTCTATCCGATGCTGATCATCGACGAGGCGTACCGTCGCGATCCCGATGCGATCGCCTTCACGCACGTGACGAACGCGGAGCGCCTCGCGCACGAGAGCCCCGAATTCGTGATGCTGATGAACTATCTGGACATCGTGCGCGCGGGCAAGGCGAGCTTCGTCGGACGTTTCGACACGCCGGTTTTCCTCGCGGAGCTGACCGATGTGGTCGTGTCGCACCAGTGGTCGAATCCGCTGAACTATTTCTACTTCGACGTGTGCTGGCAAGGCTATCCGCTCGTGCATAACGCGAGCCTCGCGCCCGATCTCGGCTATTACTATCCCGACAACGACGTTCAGCAGGGCGCCGATGCGTTGCTGCGCGCGCTGCATGCGCACGACGACGACTGGGAAGCCTATACGCGCCGCCAGCGCGAGATTCTGCGCCGCTATACGTCGGCGAGCCCGGCGCTCGTGGCCGAATACGATGCGCTGCTCGCGAACCTGACCGGTGCGAGAACCGCGTAAGGCGCGGCGTGCCGGGCGCGGGGGCGCGCTGAAAAGGAACCGCCGAACCTCGACGGTTCGACGGCTTTCAAGGCACGAATTCGACGGTTCCGAGGAATCCGTCGAAAATCATTTTATAGGTGAACGATTCTGAAAATTTGTTAAATAGTTTTCAATCGGCAATTTTTATATAATGCGTTCGGATTGCCTGTTTTAAATTCCGGTCATTATGTCTATATATTTAATAATATCGTATTAAACGCGATAATTAGCTGGAGGTGCGAACGAGTATACGGAGTGTGGCACCTCCAAATCATCTGCGCCATGTGCAAAGCACGTCGCGGACGTGTCCCACATAATGGCACGCCGGCCGTTCGCGATGCGATTTATCCGATCAAACGCGCCGGGTCGCACGCCGGCATAATCATTCCCCTGCCGCGCATAATAACGTCCCGTTTTCTCTTCGCGATATCGAATCGAACGGTGGCGGAGCCGCGTCCCGCATTGTGTAAGCTTTCGTACAGTCCATGCAGAGCGCGTCGCGTATTTTCGGCGGATGAATACGGTTGAAAATAACGAATTCGACGGTGTGCTGAAATGGCAAGTACGCTTCCGAAGAAGATCGAAGACACGGGATGAGCCGGGTAAGCGGCGGAGCGCGATCGTTGCGCTCCGCGTGTCGCGTCGGGTCGGTCGCCAGCGGCGGCCTACCACTAGCCGGAGCACCGGATGAATGCGGTCGAACGTCGCCTGACGGCGGACAGGGAACAGAATCGGGAAGCGAGTCGCGATGAAATCGGTAAGGTGTTCGGCGTGCCGGACGGTCCTGTCGACCTCGCTTCGGTACGCAGTTTCGTAGAAAGCCGGCTTGAATTCGTGTACGAGCCGGTGTGCCGGGCCGACCTGTCGGGCGGCGTCCTGTATGACGAATGTCTCGCGCGGCTGCGGCGCGACGCGCGCGGCGCATGGCCGCCGATCGCCTTTTTGCCGCGCCTCGAATCGCTCGGGCTGATGCGCTGGTTCGACCGGCTGGTCGTGAACCGCACGATCGATCAGCTGCGCGCCGATCCAACGGCCGTCTACGGCTGCAACATGTCCGCCTCGAGCGCGGTGATGGACGACGCGTGGCGGCCGACCTTCGCGCGGCTCGAACGCGAGCCCTCCGTCGCCGCGCGGCTCGTCGTCGAAATCACCGAGACCGGGCCGCTGAATCCGGTCGCGGGCCGCACGTTCGTGGCGCGGTTCCGGCAGGCCGGATGCCGCATCGCGATCGATGACTTCGGAATCGGCTTCAGTGCACTGAACAATCTGGCGGTCGGCAACCCCGACATCGTGAAGCTCGACCGCTCGATTCTGCCGATGATCAAGCGCAACGCGATCGGGCGCTACCAGCTTCGGCGGCTCATCGCGTTCGCGCACGAGGGTGCGCGTCACGTCGTCGTCGAGGGCGTCGAAAACGAAATGGATCGGCAGATGATCGTAGAGGCCGGCGTCGCGTGGGCGCAGGGCATTCGTTTCTCATGGCGTTCGCCGGCTGCCGCATGACGGCGCACGCACGGTCGCATGGCGTCACGTGTGCCCGCGCACGGCCGCGCGATCGCAACAGGGGCATCGGCATGGCGGGGACGAACCAGGCGGCCACGGAAGAAGCCGCGTTACCGGTAATGGATGCGCGCTCGCTCGCGGCAATCGTCGAACTGGCCGACATGCTGCGCCAGCTCGGCGCCGCGTCGTCGGGCCGGCCGATCGATGTCGCGCCGTTCCTCGACGGGTTGACGACCGTGTCCGCGCGCATTCATCGCATCAAGCCGCTCGATGCGGCCGACCGGCAACTGGCCGCGCGGCATTATTACGCCGGCGTACTGGCGGGCGCGTGCGGCGACGAGTCGGCCGTCGCGCTCGGCGTGGCCGAACGGCTGGCGCGGCTGGCCGGCGGCGCCAGCCGCGCGTCGATGCGTCGCTTCGCGGTGCTCATGCGCATCGGTCGGCTGCACGGCCGTGCGTTCGCCGCGCACTGCGAGCGGCGCGCACGCCCGTAGCGGCGCGGCCTCAGCGCCATGCGCGCGCGAAACCGCCGCGGACGATCGCCATCGTCGCCATGGCGCGATCGACCGCGTCGTCCCGTTGTCCGGCGCGCGCCGAGCGCGCGATCCGCTTGCCCCGATACAGCGCGGAGTGCGTTTCCGTTGCCGGGTGTGCGTCTGCGTTCCCGCTCGGCAGTAGTCGCACGGCCGGCAGCACGCGCGCGCCGGCGAGACGGTTATGCGCGGGGCAGGTCGTCGCGACGACGTCCGCCGCGCGTCTCGGTGCCGCGAGATCGCTGAAGTGTGCGATCGCAGGATGCCCTGCCGACGCGCTCAGCCAAGCGCGCGCCCGGCGAACAGGCGCTGCACGTGCTCGGTATGGATCCGCACGTTGTGCTCGGCGAGCGCATCGACGTGCTGCAGGCAGCGGCGTGCGGCTGCGGCGTAGTCGTCGAGCCGTTCGTCGTGCGTCTGCGCGGCGGTGGCGATCGCGCGCGCCGCATCGAAGATCTCGAAGTCCGGATAGTAGTACCCGACGTCGCGCAGGAACGCCGAGTTGTGGACGAGCGGGTAGTTGCCGTACAGCGCGTCGTAAAGCAGGTAATTGAGGCCGTTTTCCCAATGGTGCGAGACGACGATGTCGGTGTGATGCGCTGCCCACGCGACGAACGGCGCACGCACGTCGGCGGTCGCCTTGCCGTCGCGCACCATCTCGAGCCCGAGCGCGAGATGCTTGAAGGCGACGTTTTCCTTCTTGTCGAACGTGTTGGTCATGTACACGTGTTCGACGAGTTCGGGATGCTCGACATAGCACGCGTTCGCAGCGAGCATCGGCACGAGCGCGCTCTTCACGACGTTCAAATTCGGCTCGAAGAACGCGATCCGTTTCGCGCGGCCGTGATTGCGGTAGCCGAAGCGCGCCTTCAGTTCCGGGTCCGCATCGAGGCTGCGTTCGATGAAATACGGCGACCAGATGTGCGGCAGTTCGATCACCGGCGCGCGATAGACGGCCTGGAAGTACGCGGCGCACGTATGCATGTGCTGCGGGTTCGTCCAGATTTCGTCGAACTGCACGCGGTGCGGATTCGGCCGCCAGTTGTTCTTCTCGAAGTTGATCGTTTCGACGGCGATCACGTAGTCGTTGCCGAACCGGTAGGACACGCATTTGCCGCCGCGCTGCCGCACCGCTTGCGCGTGCGTCGAATCGATGAACGCGTTCATCTCGATCAGCAGGTCGGTCTGATGGATCACCGAGGAGAGCGGCCGCAGCGCATCGCGGAACGCGTCCATCATCAGCGCCTGCGGATACTCGGCGATACCGTCGTCGTGCGCGAGCCACACCTCGCCGATCAGCGGAGAACGCTTCAGCAGCATGTACAGATAGACGCAATGCTGGTTCGCGCCGTTATACCAGATCGACTGCGTCGCGTCGCGCTGCACGTTCATCGTAATCGCGACATTGATTTTCATCGGCGGCTCCGGAAGGGTCGGCGCGGCTTACTGCGCGAAAAATGCGTGCGCGCCGCGCGCGACGGCAGCGACGGCACGGCCGACCGGATATCGTTTGCAGGAGAGCAGGGGATTCGGATTCATGTTCGAGTCGGACGGCCGCGGCGCGTCACGCGTCGCGATAAAGCGCGGCGATCGCGTCCGTATACGCGGCCACGTTGTCGGGGTTGTAGATGCTGACCGAGTCGAGCACGTGCTTCGACTGCTCGCGATACGCGTCGAGGTTCGCGTCGTGCTCGGCAAAGGCCTGCAGCAGCGCGCGGCCGCCGGCCTGGCAGTCGAAGTCCGGATAGTAATACCCGGCCTTGCCGAGGAACGGCGAATTATGGATCAGCGGATAGTCGCCGTACAGCAGCTCGTAGTACAGATAGTTCTGCGCGTTTTCCCACGTGTGCGACACGACGGCGTCGCCGTACGCGGCCATGAACTCGTACACCGCGTAGCGGCTCTCGAACGTCGTGATGCCGTGGTTGACGATGTCGAGGCTCTTCGCGAAGTGCACGAAAGTCGCGTGCTCCTTCATGTGTACCGTGTTGCACACGCGCACGATGTCGAGGAACGCCGGCTGCGCGCGATACGCTTCTTCGGTGACGAGCATCGGGATGATGCTCGTCTTCACCATGCAGATGTTCGGCTCGAACATCGTCACGCGCCAGCGCGGCCGACCGGGCCGATAGCCGTACGACAGGCCGGGCCCGAGCGTCGCGCGCGCCTTATCGAACAGCATCGGATGCCAGATGTGCGGCACGATCGTCACGGGCGCGCGCAGGCCTGTCTGGTAGTAATGCAGGCACGAGCGCTCGAATTCCGGAATCGTCCATACCGCGTCGTACGGCGCGCCCGAGAACAGGAAACCCGACGGCTTGTTGAACATCGCGCGCTCGATGTCGATCACGTAGTCGTTGCCGACGCGCATCGTCACGACCTTGCCGCCGCGTTCGCGGAACGCGCGCAGATAATCGGCGCCGAACTGTGCGCTCATTTCGATCAGCACGTCGCAGCGCTGCAGCGCTTCGTCCATCGACAGCAGCGGCACGTCCCATTCGCCGAGCATCATCTGCGGATCGGCGAGCTGCTCGCCGCCGTTCACCATCACGGCTTCGGCGACGAGCGGCGACTGGCGCAGCAGCAGGATCAGCAGCAGGCAGTTCTGGAAGATGCCGTTTTCCCACAGCGACTGGCCGGCGCCGCGTACGTACAGCGACACGCCGACGACGAGACGTTTGCCGTCGCCGGATGCGTGGCGGGCAGTGGAGTCCGACATGTGCATGCTCCGGTTCAGGCGACCAGACGCGCGAGGAACGCGTCGAGGTTCGCGGGGTTGTCGATCGAGACCGCGCGCAGCAGCCGGTCGGCCTTGGCGCGATAGTCGTCGAGCCGTTCGTCGTGATGCAGCCACGCATCGAGCAGCACGCGCCCGCCCGTGGCGGAATCGAAGTCCGGATAGTAGTAGCCGGCGTCGCCGAGCAGCGGCGAGTTGTGGAGCAGCGGGTAGCCGCCGTACAGCACGTCGTAGTACAGGTAGTTCTGCGCGTTTTCCCAGTGGTGGGACACGACGGCGTCCGCATGGCGCGCCATGAAGCCCGGTAGATCGAGGCGCGGCTCGAACGTCGCCTTGTGCTGACGCACGAGATCGAGGCTGTTCGCGAAGTGCACGAAGGTCGGATGTTCCTTCATGTGCATCGAGTTGACGACGAACAGGTGCTGCACCGTATCGGGGCGCGCGCGATAAAGTTCGTCGCACACGAGCATCGGATAGTGGCAGGTCTTCACGACCGAGATGTTCGGCTCGAGCGTCGCGAGCCGCCACGGGCGGCGGCCCGGCCGATAGCCGAACGTCGCGCCTTCGGCCGCGAGCGCGGCGATGCGGCGATCGAGAAAATACGGCGACCACAGATGCGGAATCGTATAGACGGGCGCGCGCGTCAGCGTGCGCAGCAGCGGCACGTCGATCTTTTGCGACTTCTCGAGCACCCAGACTTCGTCGAATTGCGTGCCGTTGAAGATGTGACCCGACGGCTTGTCGAAGATCGGCGTTTCGGCCAGACCGCTGTACGTATGGCCGACATAGCAGGCGACGAGCTTCGCGCCGAGCGCCTTCACATGTCTGAGCCATTCGACCGGCAGCTGCGCGCCCATTTCGATCACGACGTCGATGTCGTGCGTGACGTCGGCCGGATTCACGAGCGGCACGTCGAGGCCGTCGAGATCGAGTCCGGCCGGCAGTGCCTTCGCGTCGCCGCCGTTCAGGAAATAGACCGGGCCCACGCGGTCCGAGCGCTTGAGCATCATCGCGAGGAATGCGATGTTCTGATGGATGCCGTTTTCCCAGATCGCCTGGCCGTCGCGCGCGAACAGCGAGATGCCGACCGCCGGCCGTTGCTTGCGGGCGCGGCCCGAAGCGGTTTCATTGATGTCCGTCACCAGCTTTTTTCCTCTGCGGCGGCGCGCGTTCGGCCGCGGCGCCGAGCGCCTCGCACGAACACGGCGCGCCGTGGATCGTCATGGTTGCGTACGCGCGAGCGGGGCAGCCGACGTGCCGCGCATGGCGCGGCGGCGCGCGCCGACGGGCCCCGCTCGGCGGCTGCGGCGATTGTGGCACGGAAGTCGCCGGTTTGTGGAGTGGGGCGGCCGTTCGCGACAGTGTCGTCGGTCCATGCGCCGCCGGCCGCCGGCCGCCGGCCGCGGCGCGTCAGCGCTGCAGCGAGATTTCCACGCGGCGGTTGGTCGCGCGGCCTTCGGCCGTCGCGTTCGTCGCGATCGGATCGGCGCTGCCGCGCCCCGTCACCGTCAGCGTGCGCGCATTCAGCCCGCGCTGCTGCAGATAGGCGGCGACGGCTTCCGCCCGCCGCTTCGACAGCGCGAGATTCGATGCGTCGCTGCCGACCGAATCCGTATAGCCGGTGACGCTGACTTGCGTGTACGAGCGGTCGCCGTACGCGTTCAGCAGCTTGTCGAGCGACGCGCGGGCGGCCGGCGTCAGCGTCGCGAGGCCGCTTGCGAACAGCGCGTCGCCGGCGAGGCTCACATGTTCGACCGCGGCGGGCGCGGGCTCGGCGGCCGGGGCGGCGTCGGCCGGCGGGGCGCCGCACTGGAACACCAGCGTGGCCGGATCGCTGCCGTCGCGCAGCGCGCGCATCGTGTCGACGGCGCGCACGGGTTGTTCGCCGCAGATCTTCCGCGCGGCCTTCATGCAGGTTTGCGGGCCGGACAGCAGACCGTGGCAGTCCACCTGGAACGTCCGCACGCCATCGCGCGGCTGCAGTTCGGAGGCGCTGAAGGTCGGGCCCGATGCCGTCGAGCAGGCGGCGAGCGCCGCGCTCGACAGTGCGAGCGCAAGAGCGAGTTTGTTCACGGTTTCGTCCTCGAATCCTGAATGGACACAAGCGCGCCGCAGATCGTGCCGCGCGCATCGTGCAGCCGGCCGCCGCGACGCGGCCGGCCTCGCAGGCCGACCGCGCGGGCGGCGCGGCGCGTTACTTCCACTGGTACAGCATGCCTGCGCCGATCACCTTCTGGTTGCCGCTGAAGCCGCCGTTGATCGACGCCTTCAGGTTCTCGCTGATGCGCGCCTGCATGTTCACGGCCATCGCCTTCTGGCCGAGGAACGTCGATGCGCCGATCCCCATCCCGAAGTTGGCGTCGCGGTCGAGCTGCGGGATCGACGCCATCGCGCCGACAGCCGCGATACCCTGCTTCGCCATCTGGTCCGTCTGCTGCAGCTGCGAGCCGAGCGAGTTGATTTGCGCCTGCTGGCCCGACAACGCCGTCGACAGCGTCGACTGCACGGCCGTCAGCTGGTTCACGTTCACCGCGTCGGTGCCTTGCGTGCCCGGCGCGACGTTCGTGATCTGGCGCTGCTGCGTGTCGCTGCCGACCGACACGACGTTCGAGCGGCCGCCGTCCGTCGAATTCGCGCCGATCGCGACGGAGTTCGAGCCGGCCGCGACGACCGGACGATCGTTGCCCGTTCCGTTCATGTCGGCGGTAACGCCGTTGGTGGTGAGCGAGCGCGTCGTGTTGTTGTTCAGCGTCGTCGAGAGCTGCGTCAGCTGGTTGTTGATGTTCGTCACGCCCGTCGACAGCGACGCGACCGTGCTGTTCGTCGAGCTGAGGCCGGTCGACAGCGAGCCGATGCCGGTCGACGTCGACGTGGACAGCGACGTGAGGTTGCTGTTCGTCGCGCTGAGGCCGGTCGACAGCGAGCCGATCGCCGTCGAGGTCGACGTGGACAGCGATGCGACGGTGCTGTTCGTCGAGCTCAGGCCCGTCGACAGCGAACCGATGCCGGTCGACAGCGACGAGATGTTCGACGCGGTCGACGTGGAGAGGCTGTTGACCGCCTGGTTCGTCGCGTTGAGCTGGCTGCCGTTGATCGCGTCGGTGCTGTCGGCCGAGATCCGGCCGGCGGCGACGTTCGTGATCTGGCGTTCCGCGCCCGGCGCGCCGACGCTCACGACGCTCGTCGGCGCGCTGCCTGCGAACAGGTACGTGACGCCGCCGATCGTGGCGCTCGACGTCGGGTTCGCGTTTGCCGTGACCGAGTTGGTGCCGAGTGCGACGTCGTTGACGTTCTTCGCGACCGCGTTCGTACCGAAGGCGAGCGAACCCGCGCCGGCAGCCGTCGACGTGTTGCCGATCGCGAGCGAGCCGTCGCCGGTCGCCGTGTTGGCGTTGCCGAGTGCGACTGCGCCGGTGCCGGTCGCCGCGTTCTTTGCGCCGAGCGCGACCGCGCCGTCCCCGCTCGCGGTGTTCGCCGAGCCGATCGACACGGCCTTGCCGCCGGTCGCCGTCGCGTCGTGGCCGATCGCGACTGCGTCGTCGGACGACGCGGTCGCGCCGTCGCCGACCGCGACGCTGCTCGCGCCCGTCGCACCGGCGTTCGTGCCGGCTGCGAGTGCGTTGATGCCGGTTGCGCCGTCGTTGTTGTAGTTGCCCTGCTGCGTGCCGTTGTCGTTGACGCTGTAGTAGTGCGTCTTCGCTGCCTGGATGGCGGTCGACGTCGACGTGGAGAGGGACGTGATCGAGTCGTTCGCGGTGCTCAGGCCGGTGGACAGCGAGCCGATGCCCGACGAGGTCGACGTGGACAGCGACGTGAGCGTGCTGTCGGTCGAGCTCAGCCCGGTGGACAAAGAGCCGATCGAGCTGGTGGCCGACGAGAGACCGGTCGAAGTCGAGGTCGACAGCGAAGCGAGCGAGCTATCGGTCGAGCTGAGGCCGGTCGACAGCGAAGCGACCGAGCTGTTGGTCGAGCTGAGGCCGGTCGACAGGGAGCCGATCGAGCTGTTGGCCGAGGAGAGGCCGGTCGACAGCGAGCCGATCGAGCTGGTGGCCGATGAGAGGCCGGTCGAGGTCGAGGTCGACAAGGACGTGATCGAGCTGTTTGCGGAGGAGAGCCCGGTCGAGAGAGAACCGATCGAGCTGTTAGCCGACGAGAGACCGGTCGAGGTCGAAGTCGACAAGGACGTGATCGAGCTATTCGCCGACGAGAGGCCGGTCGAAGTCGAGGTCGAGAGCGAAGCGACTGAGCTATCGGTCGAGCTGAGGCCCGTCGACAGAGAACCGATCGAGCTGTTTGCCGACGAGAGACCGGTCGAAGTCGAGGTCGAGAGCGAAGCGACCGAGCTGTCGGTGGAGCTGAGGCCGGTCGACAGAGAACCGATCGAGCTGTTTGCCGACGAGAGACCAGTCGAAGTCGAAGTCGACAGCGACGCGACCGAGCTATCGGTCGAGCTGAGGCCTGTCGACAGAGAGCCGATCGAGCTGTTCGCGGACGAGAGACCGGTCGAAGTCGAGGTCGAAAGCGACGCGACCGAGCTATCGGTCGAGCTGAGGCCCGTCGACAGAGAGCCGATCGAGCTGTTCGCGGACGAGAGGCCGGTCGAAGTCGAGGTCGACAGCGAAGCGACCGAGCTATCGGTCGAGCTGAGGCCGGTAGACAGCGATCCGATCGAGCTGTTTGCCGACGAGAGGCCGGTCGAAGTCGAAGTCGACAGAGACGTGATCGAGCTATTCGCCGACGAGAGGCCAGTCGACGTCGAAGTCGACAGCGAAGCGACCGAGCTATCGGTCGAACTGAGGCCGGTCGACAAAGATCCGATCGAGCTGTTGGCCGATGACAGGCCCGTCGAGGTCGAAGTCGAGAGCGACGTGATCGAACTATTGGCCGACGAGAGCCCCGTCGAAGTCGAAGTCGAGAGCGAAGCGACCGAGCTATCGGTCGAGCTGAGGCCGGTCGACAGAGAACCGATCGAGCTGTTTGCCGACGAGAGACCAGTCGAAGTCGAAGTCGAAAGCGACGCGACCGAGCTATCGGTCGAGCTGAGGCCGGTCGACAGAGAGCCGATCGAGCTGTTCGCGGACGAGAGACCGGTCGAAGTCGAGGTCGAAAGCGACGCGACCGAGCTATCGGTCGAACTGAGGCCCGTCGACAGAGAGCCGATCGAGCTGTTAGCGGACGAGAGGCCGGTCGAAGTCGAGGTCGAAAGCGAAGCGACCGAGCTGTCGGTCGAGCTGAGGCCGGTCGACAGAGAGCCGATTGAGCTGTTCGCCGACGAGAGACCAGTCGAGGTCGAGGTCGAAAGCGACGCGACCGAGCTATCGGTCGAGCTGAGGCCTGTCGACAGAGAACCGATCGAACTGTTAGCCGATGACAGACCGGTCGAGGTCGATGTCGACAGGGACGTGATTGAGCTGTTAGCGGACGACAGACCCGTCGAAGTCGAAGTCGAGAGCGAAGCGACCGAGCTATCGGTCGAGCTGAGGCCGGTCGACAGAGAGCCGATCGAACTGTTAGCCGACGAGAGGCCAGTCGAGGTCGAGGTCGAAAGCGAAGCGACCGAGCTATCGGTCGAGCTGAGGCCGGTCGACAAAGATCCGATCGAGCTGTTGGCCGATGACAGACCCGTCGAAGTCGAAGTCGAGAGCGACGTGATCGAGCTGTTGGCCGACGACAGACCCGTCGAGGTCGAAGTCGAGAGCGACGTGATCGAACTGTTGGCCGACGACAGACCGGTCGAAGTCGACGTCGAGAGCGAGGCGATGGAGCTGTTAGCCGAGGACAGACCCGTCGACGTCGAAGTCGAAAGCGAAACGACCGAGCTATTGGTCGACGACAATCCCGTCGACAGCGACGAAATGGCGTTGCTCGACGACGACACCGTGGTCGACAGCGAGTCGACGGCCGAGTTGGTCGCGAAGAGTTGCGAGCCGTTGATCGCATCGGTGCTGTCGGCGGTGATGCGGCCGGCCGCGACGTTGGTCACCTGACGCTCGGCGCCCTTGTCGCCGACGCTGACGACGCTGGTCGGGTTGCCGCCTGCGAACGTGTGCGTGACGCCGCCGACGCTGCCTGTCGGCGTCGGGTTCGGCGCCGCCGTCACGGAGCCGCTGCCGAGCGCGACGTCGCCGACGTTGTTCGCGACCGCGTTCCGACCGATCGCGACCGTGCCGTTGGCTTTCGCGTTTGCGCTATCGCCGACCGCGACGCTGCTCGCACCGGCGGCGCTCGCCGCGACGCCCGCGGCCAGCGCGTTGACGCCCGTTGCCCCGTCGTTGGCGTAGTTCGCCTTTTGCGTACCGCCGTCGTTGACGCTGTAGTAGTGCGTTTTCGCCGCTTCGATTGCGGTCGACGTGGAGGTCGACAGCGACGCGATGCCGGTCGAGGTCGACGTGGACAGCGACGTGACGGAGCTGTTCGTCGAGCTGAGGCCCGTCGACAGCGAGCCAATCGAGCTGTTCGCCGACGAGATGCCGGTCGAAGCGGAGCTGGACAGCGACGTGACCGAGCTATTGGTGGAGCTAAGGCCCGTCGACAGCGACCCGATCGAGCTGTTCGCCGACGAGATACCGGTCGAAGCGGAAGTCGACAGCGAAGAGATGCTGCTCGACGTTGCAGTCGAGAGCGATCCGATGGAGCTATTAGCCGACGAGATACCCGTCGAAGCGGAAGTCGACAGCGAAGAGATGCTGCTCGATGTTGCAGTCGAGAGCGATCCGATGGAGCTATTAGCCGACGAGATACCCGTCGAAGCGGAAGTCGACAGCGAAGAGATGCTGCTCGATGTTGCAGTCGACAACGAGCCGATCGAACTATTCGCCGACGAGATGCCGGTCGAAGCCGAGGTGGACAGCGACGTAACAGAGCTGTTGGTCGAGCTCAGGCCCGTGGACAGCGATCCGATCGAGCTATTCGCCGAAGAGATGCCGGTCGAAGCCGAAGTCGACAGCGACGTAACCGAGCTATTGGTGGAGCTAAGGCCCGTCGACAGCGATCCGATCGAGCTGTTCGCCGACGAGATACCCGTCGAAGCGGAAGTCGACAGCGAAGAGATGCTGCTCGACGTTGCAGTCGACAACGACCCGATCGAACTGTTCGCCGACGAAATCCCGGTCGAAGCCGAGCTGGACAGCGACGTAACGGAGCTATTGGTCGAGCTAAGGCCAGTCGACAGCGACGTAACAGAGCTATTGGTCGAGCTCAGCCCCGTCGACAACGACTTGATCGAGCTATTGGCGGACGAGATACCCGTCGAAGCCGAGGTCGACAGCGAAGAGATGCTGCTCGACGTCGCCGTCGACAGCGACCCGATCGAACTATTCGCCGACGAAATCCCGGTCGAAGCGGAAGTCGACAGCGAAGAGATGCTCGACGTCGTCGTGCTCGCCACAGCATAGAGCTGGCTGCCGTTGATCGCATCCGTACTGGTCGCGCTGACGAGCCCCGCGGCGACGTTCTGCACGCGGCGCTCCGCGTTCGGCTGACCGACGCTGACGACGCCGCCTGCCGCGCCCGCGCCCGCATAGTTGCCGAAGGTCTGGCCGCCGATCGTCGTGTTGCTGACCGGCGTCGTGCCGCCGGACGTCGACGTCAGCGCACTGCTCGTCACCGAGTTGCTGCCGAGTGCGACCGAATTCGCGACGTTCGCGGTCGACC
This sequence comes from Burkholderia multivorans ATCC BAA-247, assembly GCF_000959525.1. Classification (NCBI taxonomy): domain Bacteria; kingdom Pseudomonadati; phylum Pseudomonadota; class Betaproteobacteria; order Burkholderiales; family Burkholderiaceae; genus Burkholderia; species Burkholderia multivorans. The sequence continues at coordinate 2,163,602 of NZ_CP009831.1, read as the reverse complement.
CGACGCCGAGCGCGATCGCATTCGTCACCGACGCCGTCGCGTTTTGCGCGAACGCGACCGAACCCGCGCCCGACGCGGTCGAGTTCGAACCGAACGCGGTCGCGTACGAGTTCGACGCGACCGCGGCCGCACCGACGGCCACCGCGCCCGCGTTGCCGCTCGCCGTCGCGCCGTTGCCGAGTGCGAGCGCGTCTGCGCCGGTCGCCTGCGTATTGGCCGCGAAGCTGCCGACATTGCCGAGCGCGATCGCGCCCGTGCCGTTCGCCGTCGCGGAGTTGCCGATCGCGACCGAGCCGTTCGTGCCCGTCGCATTCGCCGAGCTGCCGATCGCCACCGAGCTGTTCGACGCGGTGTTGCCGTTGCCCATCGCGACGGAGCCCGTACCGCTCGCCGAGTTCGCGTTGCCGAGCGCCACCGCGCCTTGGCCGTTGGACGTGTTGTTCGCGCCGACCGCGAGCGCGCCGGTGCCGGTCGCGCTGTTCGGGTCGCCGATTGCCACTGCGCCGTCGCCGGTCGCCGTCTGACCGCGGCCGATCGCAACCGCGCCGCCGCTTGCCGTACCGCCGTTCGCCGTCGTGCCGGTCGAGCCGATCGCCACGTTGCGGCCGGTCGCACCCGACACGACACCGTCGCCTTGCGCGATGCCGTATGCGCCGTTGACGGTTGCACCGCGGCCGACCGCGATGCCCGACGTGGCCGCCGACGCGACCGACGACTGCCCGCCGATCGCGATGCCGTCCGACGCGGCCGCTTGCGCGCCCTTCGTCGCGTTGCTGCCGATCGCGACCGCGCCGGCGCCCGACGCGATCGTCGAGTTCGCGTACGACAGCGGCGTCGTGCCGTTGCCGGCCGCACCGCCGATCGCCACCGAGTTCAGCGCATTCGCGGTTGCGCCGAAGCCGAGCGCGGTCGAACCGGCGCCGCTCGCGGTCGATTCGAGGCCGGCCGCCGTGCCCCACAGCGCGGCCGACGACAGGAAGCCCGTCGCGGTGCCGCCCGTGCCGGTGATCTGCGCAAACGCGCCGTAGGCGGTGGCCGCGAGGTTGCTGTTGCCGCTCGCGTTACAGCCGGCGACGGTCGAATACGTGCCGGAGCCGTCGGATGCATATGCGTTCGTGTTGCCGGTGGTCGTGCGGCCGACGGTGCCGTTGCCGCCGCTCGACGTACACGACGAGACGGTGAATTGCGAGCCGTTCGTCGTGCCGGGCACGAACGTGTTGGCGCTTGCCAGGGCGGGCAGCGCCGTCAGCACGACGGCGGCGGCGATCGCGACGGCGGACTTGTTCGGCTTTCCGCGCGCGGCGTCGAGTTCGGATGCCGCGACCCAGGCGCCGAGCGCCTCGTTCCAGATCGAGCGGTATGTGCGGTTCATGTCCTGCTACCTCCAAATAAGCACGCAACACACCTGGCTCTTTTCGGTCGTCGAATCTGCCGTGCGCTCGCGCCAATCTCAAAATGACGAGCGGAGTTTATGGGAGGTGCATTTTCGAGATTGCAAAGGAGTGAAAAATTCGCTCGGTCGAAAGTTAAAAGATCGTCAATGGATGAAGTTCAGGCACTTCTGATCGTAATGCCTATGAAACATCGTGAAAGGCGGAGAGAAAGATTGACGGGAGACCTGGGGTTGATGTGAAAGTTGCGTAAAATCAATCAGGTAGAGATGCGTCCAGCCAAGCCATTGGTTATCTTTCTTACCATCATGAAAGGAAAATGAAACCGCAAACGTTTGCGGGGTGGGCGAACCTTTCTTGTATGTAATGTTATTGCGTAAATCTTTTTGATAATCGCGGATGTTGAATTTCGTGATTTGCGATGTGCTTGTCTTAATCGTTTTGATGACGTCATTTTTATAATAATTTAAATCTCAAAAGCCGATTAAAGTAACGATCGACTATGCCGAAATACGCATGTGGCGACCGTCGGCGGCCCGTCCGGCGGGCGCTTGCGGCCGATACGTGCGTCGTGCCGGCTTCACAAAGATGTAAAAAAATGCAACTGACCGCGCTGCGAACATCTCGTCGAATTTGGCGAATTTCTCCCAATTGGCAGATTTCAGCAGGTCGCGCCGGAAAATCGCCTGAACACGCGATGCCCGCCCGCCGCAGCCGGCACGCAGAAGCGACGCAAATGGGGCTTGGACGACGAGCAGAGGCGCTGCAGCAACGAGGCTGCAGCGCAATCGTCGGACGAATGCGCGCCCACGGAGCGGCGCGATGACGAACGGGAGGATGGTCGCCGCGGAGCCCAAAGGTTCGGGATGCGTGGCGCACATGGAGCGGGCGCCGCCGATTCCGGCGGGGCCGCGCGTAGAGGCTTACTTCCGCAGGAAACGCAGCGCGAAGCGCGCCAGGCGCGGCACGAACATCGGTCGCAGCAGGCGCGTGTCGTAGCCCGCCATCCGGCGGTCGTTCTCGGTCAGGCAGAGTTCCAGCAGTTCGCGCGGGTTCAGCGCATCGCCGACGGCGGCCGTGCCGGTCGCCGGGAAGTTCGCGTCATGCGCGACGCCGTCCGCGTCGATACCGCGCGCGATGCCGATCCGCTCCCAGATCAGGAACGCCCACACGGCCGCGACGCGCGCGAAGAACCATGGGCGGCGCCACCACGGCATGTTGCGCCAGTACCACGCGAACCAGTTCACGAAGAACAGGATGTGACGGCCTTCTTCCTGGATCACCGGCTCGAAGGTCTCGACGAGTTCGGGCGGGAAGTAGCCGGAGCGCTGCGCGGAACGGAACAGGCCGAACGCGAAGAAGCTGTCGATGCATTCGCTGAAGCCCGTGACCATCCACGACCATTCGGGATCGTTCGGCGCCGGATACGGCGGCTCGGGTGCGAGCTTGATCCCGTATGCCTCGACGAGCTTCGACAGCACGACCTTGTGGCGCGCTTCCTCGCCGCCGTCCATCTCGAGCGCCTGGCGCAGCAGCGGATCGTCGACCGTCGACGCGAACGTCGCGACGCGGATCGACGCGCGGCCTTCGGTCTGGACCGCGATGTCCCAGATCGGCAGCGACGTGAGCCGTTCGAGTTCGTCCGGCTTCAGCGGCGGCCAGTCGATCACGGCCGGCTTGTACGGGTTGTGCGTGTCGAGCAGCATGCGGCAGAACATCTGCTTGTGCGCGTCGGAACCGATCTTGACGGGACCTTGCCTCTCGAAGGTCCAGTTGCGCATTGCGTGATCTGCTGCTGCGTGCTCTTCCTGCAGCGTGTCAGTCATGGCTGTTGTTATGCGATTACGGAACGAAAGATTCTCACATAGGTTCCGGTTTCGCGTATTTTTCGTACGGCCATGACGCGCGTCGCTTGACGAATGTCACGCGTGCGTGTCGACCCATAGCCGTCCCCAGCGGGACGCATAGGCGAGCGCGTGCTCTTCCTCGAAGAAGAAATCGATCGCGTCGAACGAAACGGCGTGCGATGACGGGCCGCCGCTTGCCTTCTCGATCGTCAGGTTGGCGGCGAACAGCCCGTTCGGCAGCCGGGCGGCGGCGGGGGCCACTTCGTAGCCCTTGTAGCGGATCGTGCGGTTCATGGGCCTGTGCAAAGAAGGTTCGGGCTGTCAGCGTACGAAAATCGGTCGCGGGCGTGAACCAATCTTTCGGCCAATGCTAATCATGCGCCGCGCGCGATCGTTATCGCTGCACGGCATCGGACGACCGCATCCGCGCGTGCAACGCGCGCGGCGCGCGTCCGAAAACGCGCCGCCCGCGCGCGGCGAACGTCGGCCGGGCGCGGGCGGCGCAGAGAACGGGCGGTTACTGGTTCGCGATCTTCAGCACGGGCGCGAGCGCGTCGACCGATGCCGCATGCGTGGCGGCGCGATGCGAAGCGAACGCGAGCGCGAATTCGGCCGCTTGCGCGCCGACGGTTTCGAGCTGGGCGACCACCTTCGGGTCCGAGCAGCTGTCCGCGCTGTCGAAGCGCGTCTCGAGCGTGTTCACGGTTGCGCCGAACGGCGTCGGCCAGCCGCGCAGCGCATGGACGATCGAGCGCAGCGACGTGAGCACGGTGCCGGCCGCCTGCCAGCCGTACGCCGTGACGATCAGGCCGACCGCGCGTCCGTCGAGGTAGGGCCGCGCGTCGCCGCGCAGTTCCTCGAGCGTGTCGAGCGCGTTTTTCACGAGACCGGATACGCCGCCGTGATAGCCGGGCGTCGCGATGATGATCGCGTCGGCCTCGCGCACGGCGTCGATCAGTTCGCGCTGCGCGTCGGTCAGCGTGTTCTGTTCGGGCGCGTAGTGGGGCAGCGTATGCAGGAACGGGCCGTCGAACAGGCGCGTACGCGCGCCGGCCGCCTGCGCGCCGCGCAGCGCGAACGACAGCGCGCGCTCGGTCGACGACGCGGCGCGGGTGGTCCCGCCGATGCCGACGACGAACGGCCGGCGATGTTGATCGAATGCAGTCAAGGGGCGCTCCTCTCGGGAATGGCTTGCCCGGCTAAGCACAGGCTTAAAACTGCATGGTAACGACCGCGTCGCCACTGTGAAAACGACTTTTCGTTCTATCGATATGCCGACGCGGCGTGTGCAGTGCGGCGCAGAACGATAGCAGAAATGCTTGGTTGGGCCGGCGCGGCGCCGTCGATATGATGAAACCGTCTCCTCCATGATGTCTCGACTGACATGGGTTGGCCCCGCCGCGCGGATGCAGGCGGGGCTTTTTTTCGTCCGTCGCGCTAGTTGCCGCCGTCGCGAATATCGCTGCTGTCGCGGCTGTCGTCGCCGGTGCCGGTGCCGGTGCCGGTGCCGCGTGCGAGACGCCATGCGATCGCGCCGAGCATCGCAACCGCGACCGCCAGCGCACCCCATAGCACGTAGCGGCGTGTCGCGTCGGTATCGATATCGACCGGTGCCGGCGGCGGTTCGGCCACCGGCAGCGCCGCGCCGACGCGCGCGGGCCGGACTTCCGGTGCGAGCCCGACCAGCAGCGCGTCGCGCGTCGCGGCGGTCGACGCGAGCGACGCATTGCCGACGCCGAGCGTAAACGGCGGCGCGCCGCGCGCGACGAACGTCAGTACCGCAGGATGCCAGCCGACCGCAATCGTCGGTTGCCCGCCGCCGAGCCCGCCGTTGCGCATGTCGACGACGAGCCGCCATGCGCGATCGGTGTTCGCGGCGAACGTCAGCGGCGGATTGCGCTGCTCGCCGCCGTTGCGCTGCAGCCGGAACAGCACGGCAGTCGCGACGTCGCGCCAGGGTGCCTGCGGCGTCGCGCGGCTTTGCAGCGTGGCGCGCGCGACGGTGTTCGGCTGCGGCAGATCGATGCGCACGCGGTCGATCGGATACGCGCCGTCGGTATCGAAGCGGTACGCGCCGCGCACGTCGTCGGCCTGCACGCGCACCGCGTTGCGCCATTGGCGCGGCACCGCCGCGGCATCCGTCGCGGACGGATCGGACGGGCGCGTTTCGACGTCGATCGACGCGATCTCCGGCGCGCCGTCGAGCCAGTTGAGCCGCAGATAGCGCGGCCGCGCGCCGTCGAGCGCGATGCGCTCCTGCACGAGGAGATCCGCGCCAGTGCCGACCTTCAGCAGTTGCGTCTCGCCGAGCGGACGCCATGTGCGCAGATCGTCGCTCGCATCGACGGCGACGCGCCCCTGATAGCTGTCGTCGCGCAGATGCACGAGCAACGCATCGGGCTCGCCGTCCGCATGCGACAGATCGACCAGATCGCCCCCGCGCTTCGCGGGCGCCGGCGCCGCGAGGGCCGCGCGCAGCGCGCCGTCGGGGCCGACCGACACGCCGAGCGGCGCGTTGTCGCGCGCCGTGCGCGAGGGCGGCAGCGCGAACCAGTGCACCGGCGCCCGCGACGGCGGCGCGGCCGGCGCCGCGGCCGCGCGTGCGTCGAGCGCGTACGGGACGGGCTCGTCCGCGCCGTTGAACACGCGCACGTCACCGAGATCGTCACGCCGGCTCGCCGCATAGACGGCTTGCGGCACGGTGAGCTGGTAGTACGCGGCGCTGCCGTCGAGGTCGAGCGCAAACCGTTGTGCGACGCGTTCGGCGGGCGTCGCGGCGTCGGCCGTCGCGAACGACGTCGACAGACTCAGCGCAAGCAGGGCGGCGAACGGTTTCATCGCGTGTCTTCCCGATGGGCCGCGGCCTTCGGCGGCAGCGGCGAGAAATAGCCGATCAACAGCAGCAGCACGCCGATGCCGATGAACGACACGATGCGTTCGATGCCGGTCACGTGCGACAGATCGAACACGAACAGTTTGACGACCGTCAGCGCGAGCAGCGCCGCGCCGACGAACCAGAGCGCGCGCCGTCCGCGGCGCGTCGCCCAGATCATCGTCGCGAGCGCGCAGAGCGTCCAGTACACGGAGACCGAGGCCTGCACGCGCATCGACTCGACCATCGGGCCGGGCGCGTAGCGCACGCCGGTCCAGTGATGCAGCGTGCGCAGCAGCAGCGCGTTGAACCACAGGAATACGGTCGCCCCGATCGCATAGTCGACTGCGCGTGAGCGCCACGCGATGCCGAGCGCCGTCAGCCGGTGCAGCCATACGGCGACCGCCGCAAACGCGACGCCTTGCGCGACGTCGAGCGGATTGAGCAGCGGCAGCCAGAACAGCGGCGCGGCGTCGCCGTCGCTCGTCACGCTCGCGATGCTCCAGAGCCACAGCAGCGCGGCGAGCGGCGCGGCGCCGCCGATCTGATAGGCGTGCGCAAAAGCGGCAACCGGCCAGCGCAGCCGCGCGCCGGGCCCGGCGACGAGCAGCAGCAGCGCACCGAAGCCGTATGCCCACGCGCTCCAGCTCCATGCGCCTTCGGGCACGAACGCGCGCAGGCGCCAGAACCCTTCCAGCGCGCATAGTCCGCACAGCGTCCAGAACATCAGCGTATGCAGCGGCGCGATCGCAAACGTCTGCGCGCGCACGATGCGATCGGGCGCCGAGGCGGTGGCCGGATCGCCGTTCACCGTGCTGCGCGACTGGCGCCACAGCAGCACGTAGCATGCGATCGCGGCGATCGGCCACGCGAGTGCGCCGATCCCGGACAGCGGCGCTTCGTACAGCGCGTACGCGTACACCGCCAGCAACGCGAGGGCCGGCGCGAGCGCGAGTGCGGGCCATTCGGCGATCGGCCATGCGAGCCGGCGGCGGAGAATATGCGCGAGCGATGCCGTGCCGGCCGCGAACAGCACGATCGCGTCGACGACGAAGCGATCGCGATGCGGCGCGCGGCGTACGCGAGGATCTCATGCACGCCGCCGCCGATCCACCACAGCAGTCCCCATGCGGCCGCCGCGATGCCGATCGCCGGCATCCACGCGTGCCACGCACGCGCATCGTCGCGACCGTGCAGCCACCAGCCGGTGAACACGCCGGCGAGCGCGATCAGCAGCATGGCGACATACACGCTGTTCAGCACGGGCAGCGCGGCGCCATCGTCGCGGACGAGCAGGCCCACGCACAGCGCGCCGGCTGCCGCGAGCTGCATCAGCAGGCCGAAGCCGAACCGCACGATGCGCTTCTCGCGTACCGCGAGCCAGACGAGCGCCGCACCTTCGAGCGCCCAGGCGGAACTCGTCGTCGGGCCGGAGAACGCGAGCGGCACCGCGAGCGTCGCGAAGATCACGGCGAGCGCGAGCATCGATTCGAACAGCAGCCCGAGCCGTGCGCGCCGCGGCGCGAGCCATGCGGCAACCGCGATGTAGAACGCCGACAACGCGACGGCGCTCCACGCGAGCGCGAACGGAACGTCCGCGACGAGCGCCGCCTGCAGCGCGGTCGTGACGAGCGGCGTGCCGAACACGAGCGTGCCGTCCACGTAGTGCCGCAGCGCAAGTTCGCGCCGCACCGCATACAGCAACGCGATGCCGACATACATGAGGAAGAACAGCACGAGAAACGGCTCGGTGCTGGCGAAGAGCGCGGGGCGGTACGACATCGCGCCCCATAGGGAGCCGATCGTGAACGTGAACACGAAGCCGAGCAGGTTCAGCGGACGCCACGCCTTGAACCATGCGATCGCGAAGATGCCGGCGTTCAGCAGCGCGTAGTAGCCGAACAGCGCGACATGGCTGCCGTGCCCGGTCGACAGCAGCACGGGCGCGAGAAAGCCGCCCGCGCTGCCCATCGTCGCGAGCGACATGGCGTTCTGCCGGATCGCGAGGAACGCGCTCAGCGCGCAGATCGCGACCATCACCGCAAAGGCGGCGCCGACGGGCAGCAGCTCGTAGCGCTTCGTCGCGGCGAACACGGTGAGATACAGCAGGCCGACGCCGCCGCCCTGCAGCACGAGCCCGTAAGCGGCGCGACGTGCGCGCAGCCGCCAGCCGAGCGCGAGCAGCACGGTCGCGGCGAGCGCGGTGCCGGCGAGGCGGAATTCGATCGGCAGCAGATCGTTGTCGGCCGCGTACTTCAGCAGGAACGCGACGCCGAAGAACAGCACGACGATCCCGACGCGCACGACCGTATTGCCGCCGAACAGCCACTCGCGCGCGGCCCGGAGCGCGCGGGCGGCGAGGCCCGGTTCGCGAGGCGTCGGCGTGGCGCCGGTGCGATCGGGCGGCGTTGCGGCACTCCCGGTAGCTGGGGCAGAGGCAGGAGCGGGTGCGTGCGCAACGGTTTGCGCGCGGGTGCTTTGCACGGCGGCGGTGACCGGCGTCGCGGCGATGGCCGGCGACGGCGAGACCGGTGCGACGTCGTCCGCTTCGGAAGGCGATGCAGCGGACGACCCGGCCGGCGCCGCATCTTCGTAGCTCTCCAATGGCGCGCCCGTCTTCGCACCGGCAAGTTGCGCGCGCAACGACGTGAGCTCCCGCGTGAGCGTATCGACGGTCGCTTCGAGGCGCGCGACGCGCTCGGCGAGCGTCGCGGCAGCCGGTTGCGCGTCGTGCGCGCCGGAGTGCTCCGGCGCAGCGGCGGCGCGATCGTCGCGACCGCGTCGTTTCAGCAGGTGACCCAGATAGAAGCCGGCGGCCGCGCCGAGCAGCGCGCCCGTTTCGAGCGACACGTTCTCGATCAGGGCGGCGATGCCGCCCACGATGAAGCCGATTGCGGCAAAGGCCCAGTTCATCGCCTAGTTCCCTCTCTCATATCGTTATCGTCCTTCGATCGCTACGCGTGCGGATCGAGGCGGTATGCTGCAGCCGGCAGGCGAACCGGCATGCGGTGTCGTGTGTGCGCGATCGTTGTGTCGCGGCGATCGCGCCGTCATGGCGGGCTGCGGGTTTGCCCGGAATGTATCACAGCGGCCGCCCGCAATTGCCGCGTTGGCCGCGACGCGCGCGCGGCCTTTTTGCACGGTCATGCTTTTATCCGCGGATGCGGCCGATCGGACGTGAAATTGTCGTAAAGCGACGCGCAGGCGAACGCGCTTGTCGCAAAACGTCGTCAGACGAATCGTGCGTTGCTGCGCACAAGCGCGTACGCGATCGCCCGTCGCTGCTGGCGCAGCGCGTTTTGCATCGCCGCAATCGGATGCCGCGCCGTGTGGCGCGAGGCGCGGCGCGGCCGCGGGCCGTGTCGTATTTGCGCAAGCGTTTGTCGTAATTCGTCGGCAGGCCCGGGTTTTTTCTGGCAACTATGTAGGCACGCTGTGACACGCGTGAGTCCCCGCTACACGAGGAGAAGGTTTCGATGGATGCCCCCAAGGTCGTAGTCGAAGGTCTGTGCAAGGTGTTTGGAAGCAACCCGCAGCAGGCGCTCGACATGCTCGCTGCCGGTGCGACGAAGGACGAGGTATTGAAGCGCACGGGCCAGGTTGTCGGCGTGCATAACGTATCGTTCGACGTGCAGGAAGGCGAAATTTTCGTGCTGATGGGCCTGTCCGGCTCCGGCAAATCCACGCTGATCCGCCTCGTGAACCGGCTGGTCGATCCGAGCGCCGGCAAGGTGCTCGTCGACGGGCTCGACGTCGCGTCGGCGCGCCGCTCGGCGCTCACCGCGCTGCGCCGCAAGGACATGAGCATGGTGTTCCAGTCGTTCGCGCTGATGCCGCACCGCACCGTGCTGTCGAACGCCGCGTTCGGCCTCGAGGTCGCCGGCATGGCGAAGAAGGAGCGCGAACGGCGCGCGATGGAGGTGCTCGAGCAGGTCGGCCTCGCACCGTTCTCGCACAAGCTGCCGTCCGAGCTGTCGGGCGGGATGCAGCAGCGCGTGGGCCTCGCCCGCGCACTGGCCGTGAACCCGTCGCTGATGATCATGGACGAGGCGTTCTCCGCGCTCGATCCGCTCAAGCGCCGCGAAATGCAGGACGTGCTGCTTCAGCTGCAGAAGGAACAGCGCCGCACGATCATGTTCGTGTCGCACGATCTCGAGGAAGCGCTGCGCATCGGCAACCGCATCGCGATCATGGAAGGCGGCCGGCTCGTGCAGGTCGGCACGCCGCAGGACATCATCGCGAACCCGGCCGACGACTACGTACGCGCGTTCTTCGACGGCATCGACACCAGCCGCTACCTGACGGCCGGCGACTTGATGCAGACGGGCGCGGTGCCGCTCGTGTCGAAGTTCGACGCGGCCAACGTCGCCGCATCGCTGAACGGCAGCGCCGAATACGCATTCGTGCTCGACGCCGAACGCAAGATCCGCGGCTTCGTCACGCGCGACGCGATCGGCAGCACGACGCCGGCGCTGCGTCCGATCGAAAGCATCCGCCGCGACGCGTCGCTCGAGCACGTCGTCGCGCGCGTGGTCGCGAGCCCGAACGCGTTGCCCGTCGTCGACGACGACGGCTGCTACTGCGGTTCGGTCGACCGCGCGCTCATCCTGAAGGCCATCACGCGTTCGCGAGGCTCCCATGTCTGAAATGATTCCGCTCGGTAGTTGGGTCGACCAGTCCGTTCATTACCTGCTCGACCATGATGCCGCGACGTTCGATGCGATCGGTCGCGCGATCGAAGGGCTGGCCGCACTGATCGAGCACGGCCTGCAGGCCGTGCCGATGTGGCTGATGATGGCGTTCTTCATCGGCATCGGGCTGTGGCGCGTGGGCTGGCGCTTCGCGCTGTTCACCACCTTGTCGCTGCTGCTGATCTTCGCGACCGGCTTCTGGGATCAGACGGTGATCACGCTGGGCCTCACGCTGTCGTCGACGATCATCAGCCTCGTGCTCGGCATTCCGCTCGGCATCTGGGCCGCGAAGAGCAAGTGGGTCGCCGCCATCGTGCGGCCGATCCTCGACCTGATGCAGACGATGCCCGCCTTCGTCTATCTGATTCCGGCCGCGATGCTGTTCGGTCTCGGCCGCGTGCCGGGGATCCTGTCGACGGTGATCTTCGCGATGCCGCCCGCCGTGCGTCTGACGAGCCTCGGCATCCGCCACGTGAACCGCGAGATCGTCGAAGCCGGCCAGGCATTCGGCTGCACGCCGTGGCAGCTGCTGTACAAAGTGCAGTTCCCGAACGCGCTGCCGTCGATCATGCAGGGCGTGAACCAGACGATCATGATGGCGCTGTCGATGGTGATCATCGCGTCGATGGTCGGCGCGGGCGGCCTCGGCAACGACGTGCTCGCGAGCATCCAGCGCCTGGATATCGGCCTCGGCTTCGAAAGCGGTCTGTCGGTCGTGCTGCTCGCGATCATTCTCGACCGCATCACCGAAAGCTTCGGCCGTGCGCCGGGCGCCGCGCGGGCACCGCTGTTCGCCGGACTCAAGCAGCTGTTTCGCGTGAAGGCCGCGCCCGCGCAGGCCTGATCGCCCGGCGGCGGGCGCCTCGTCCCGCCGCCTCTCCCTCGTCCAGTTCCTGCTCCCGCGGTTCGCGCCGCGGGGCAGGTTTCGTGCAACCTCTCGATAGGAGAGCGATGTGACGTCCGCCGCCGCTGTCGCGCCCGCCGCCTGCGTTTCACCGGTTTCGTCCCTCGCACACTTCGGTTTCCTGACGCTGCCGAACTTCTCGATGATCGCGTTCTCGAGCGCGGTCGAAGTGCTGCGGATGGCGAACTACGTCGCGCGCGAAGACCACTATCGCTGGTCGATCTATTCGCTCGACGGCGCGCCCGTGCACGCGAGCAACGGCATCGCGGTGCGGCCCACGCAGGCGCTCGACTACACGCGCCTGCCCGACGTGATGATCGTGTGCGGCGGCATTCGCATCCGCGACGTCGTCGACGACGTCGCGCGCGACACGCTCGCCGCGCTCGCCGAACGCGGGCTGCCGCTCGGCGGCATCTGCACCGGCGCCTATGCGTTGATGTCGAGCGGGCTGCTCGACGGCTACCGCTGCACCGTGCACTGGGAAAACCTGTCGGCGCTGCATACCGAGTTTCCGCAGGTCGGCTTCGCGGACGAGCTGTTCGTCGTCGATCGCGACCGGCTCACCTGCACCGGCGGCACCGCGCCGCTCGACCTGATGCTGAACCTCGTCGGCATGCGCTTCGGGCAGCAGCTCGCCGCGCAGGTGTCCGAGCAGTTCATCCTCGAACGCATCCGCAGCTCGACCGATACGCAGCCGATTCCGGTCGATGCGCGCGTCGGCTTTTCGCGCGCGGAGTTGATCGAGGTCGTGCGGCTGATGGAGGCGAACATCGAGGAACCGCTGTCGCTCGAGGAGCTCGCGCGGCTCGTGCGGCTGTCGCAGCGGCATCTGCAGCGCATGTTCAAGGTGTATCTGAACGTGTCGCCGACGCACTATTACCTGACGCTGCGATTGAAGCGCGCGCGCGATCTGCTGCGCACGACCGACGCGTCGATCGCGCGCGTGACGACCGTGTGCGGCTTTCATTCGCCGTGTCACTTCAGCAAGGCCTATCGCGCGCAGTTCGGCCACGCGCCGAGCTACGAGCGCCGGCTGCCCGGCCGCTGACGGCTTCAACACCATCCGCGACGCCGCCGGGATCGCGGCGCGCGGTGTCCATCAACGATCCCGCACTCGTGCAAACAGCATCACATTGAGGAGAAGACAGATGAAGCGCCTATTGATCGCAGCGGCATGTGGCGTCGGGATCGCCGCCGCGCCGGTGTCGGCCGTCTACGCGGCCGATCCGCCGGTGTGCAAGAACGTCCGGTTCGCGGACGTCGGCTGGTCCGACATTGCGGCGACCACGGGCCTCGCGTCGACGATGCTGCAAGGTCTCGGCTACAACCCGACGAAGACGATCGCGTCGGTGCCGATCACGTTCGCGGGGATCAAGAGCAAACAGATCGACGTGTTCCTCGGCTACTGGTCGCCGACGATGGACCCGATCATCCAGCCGTTCACGAAGGCCGGCACGATCAAGGTGCTCGCGACGCCGAACCTGACCGGCGCGAAATACACGCTCGCGGTGCCCGACTACGTCTATCAGGGCGGCCTGAAGTCGTTCCAGGACATCCAGAAATACGCGGACAAGCTGAACGGCAAGATCTACGGCATCGAGCCGGGCAACGACGGCAACGCGCTGATCAAGAAGATGATCGACACGAACCAGTTCGGCCTCGGCAAGTTCAAGCTCGTCGAGTCGAGCGAGGCGGGGATGCTCGTCGAGGTGAATCGCGCGATCCGCGACAAGCAGTGGATCGTGTTCCTCGGCTGGGAGCCGCACCCGATGAACGTGCAGATGAAGATCGACTATCTGACCGGCGGCGACGACGTGTTCGGCCCGAACTACGGCGAGGCGAAGGTGCTGACGGCCACGCCGCCCGACTATGCGCAGCGCTGCCCGAACGTCGCGAAGTTCGTGTCGAACCTGCAGTTCACGACGTCGATCGAGAACCACGTGATGGTGCCGATCATGAACAAGGAAGACCCGAACAAGGCCGCGAAGGAATGGCTGAAGGCGAATCCGCAGTCGCTCGACAAGTGGCTCGCCGGCGTGACGACGATCGACGGCAAGCCCGGCCTGCCGGCCGTGAAGGCCTATCTCGGCGTGCAGTAAGCGGCGCGCGCTGCTGCTCGGGCATCGCCGGGCGGCGGCCGCGCGATACCCCCGCGAGTATGGCGGCCGACGCCGCCTGCGCGGGGGGTTTTTCGTCGGGACAATCGCGCGCGGCGCTACGTCTTCGCCGCAGTCACGCGAACCGCACGCAATAGACCGGCGGCAAATGCGCGGACACCAGTTGCCAGCGATCGCCGCCGTCGTCGGACGTCCATAGCGCGCCGGTGGTCGACGCCATCGCGAGCCGTGTGCCTGAATCGTCGACCGCGAGTCCGTGCCGGTACACGAGATCGTACGCGGGTGCGGGCGGCAGGCCGTTCGACAGTCGCTCGAAACTGCGGCCGCCGTCGCGCGTACGGGTGACGACGAATTCGCCGTTCACCGGAATCCGGCACGCATCCTTGACGGCCGGCACGAACCACGCCGTGTCCGGATCGCGCGGATGCACGGCGACGGCGAAGCCGAAGCTCGACGGCTGCGCTTCGATGCGCTGCCAGCGCGCACCGCCGTCGGTCGAGCGGAAGATCGCGCAGTGATGCTGCGCCCACAGCACGTCGGGCGCGGCCGCGCACTGGACGACGCGGTGCGGGTCCTGCACGTTCGGTTCACCGCGCCGCTCGGGCGGCATGTAGTCGGCTTCCATCCCGTCTGCGGTGACGCGCCAGCTCGCGCCGCCATCGTCGGTCTGCCAGACGCCGCCGCACGAAATGCCGACCGTCACGTGGCGGCTGTCGCGCGGGTCGACCATCACCGAATGAATGCCCGGCGCGTCGTAGCCGCCGCCGAACCATTCGGGGCGCTCGGGGCGGTCCCACAGCGCGCGGTTCAGCACCCACGAGTCGCCGCCGTTGTCGGAGCGGAACAGGCCGCCGGGAATCGTGCCAGCCCACAGCACGCCCGGTTCGTCGGCGCCGCCGGCTTCGAGCGACCAGATCTGCTGAAGCGTCCACGGCGGCTGCGGGGGCGCGGGCGATGCGGCGTTGCCGTCCGGATCGGCGGCGGCGCTCGCGTGCGCATCGCCGTTCGGGCGCGGTGCGTCGGCCGGCTGCGGCGGATAGACGGGCACCGCGCATTCTTCCCACTCGGCCGCACCAGCACGGCGACGATGCAGCTTGACGCCGAAGTGACCGAGATTGAGTGCCGCATAGAGCGTGCCGTCGCGCGGATCGGCAAGCGTCATGCCGACCGGTTCGCCGGCGAAGTGCGGATCGCCGAGCGTCCAGCGGCCGCTGCCGTCCGCATGCAGCACGAACAGGCCCTTGCGGGTCGCGACAAGCAAACGGTCGTTCATCGATGTCTCCTGTTCACCGGCGCGCGCTGCATGGCGGCGCCGCGTCGTTCGTTTCGTCGTTCGTTCTGCGCGGCGGACGTCAGCCGCCCGACAGCGCCTGCACGACGTACACGCGGCTGTCTGCGGCGAGCGCGTCGGACAGCCGCTGCCGGTCGCGGATCGGCCGGCCGTCGATGAACACGGCGAGATGCTTACGCAGCGCGCCTTGATCGTCGACGATATAGCCGCGCAGTCGCGGCTGCTCGCGGAACACCGCGTCGAGCGCTTCGCCGAGCGAATGCGCGTCGACGTCGCGCTCGGGCGTCTCGATATGCCGCTGGATCGACGCGGCGAAAAACAGATGCGCCATGGCGGGACACCGGAAAGTGGGGCGGACGGAGCGATGGTTGCGCCGGTTCTGTAGTGTAGGCGATCGTTTTGGCGCGACCGCATTGCGATGCAGCATCGCACGCGGGCCGCGGGCGTCAGCTTACGCGTACTTGTCGCCGACCGCGCCGCGCACCGGATGCGTGTCGTAGACGATCTTCATCCGCTCGATCAACCCGGCTTCGTCGAATTCGAACACGTCGACGCATTCGAACGTGACGACCGAGCCGTCCTTCAGTCCCCAGTCATAGACGAAATAGCCTGTCGCGCGACGGGCGCCGGTGGTGCTTACGCAGATGTCGATCGGCGTGATGCGGCTCTGCCCGGACGCCGCCGCGACCTTCTCGAAGAACGGCGCGGGCGCCATCCAGCCGAGAAACGGCGAATGAATCTGCGCATCGGGCGCGAACAGCGCGCAGATTGCGGCGACGTCGCCGCGTTCGAGCGCTTGCAGATAGGTGTCGATCTGGCGCGCGTAGGTGGAATCGGGCGACGGGGCCATTCGTGTTCTCCGTTGTGTGTCGACGAGCAATGCTGCGTTCGGGGTGCAGCGGGCGTGCAGGCTGCACGTGGTTTCGTTGAAGAGTGCGAAGTGACGGGGGCAATTTCCGGAACCTGTTCTACTGCTCACCGGGTGCGAACAAGGACCGGAGGCAGCCGATTCCCGAGTCAGAAGTTCCGGTATCCAAGGAATTTCAATAATTGGCAACGATGTTGCCGGTCACAGCGTGATTCCTTTCACGCCTTTTTGCACAACTCTCAACCATACAACGTAGGCGCGCTCTAAATCTTCCGACATGTCGACGCGTATGTCCGGCCAGAGCGAGCCCATCCCTTCTATGGCTTTTGCGAGGAAAGCCGTCGCGTATTGCACAGCCAGTGCGATCAGGTGCAACGCCCCCGGATCCCCGGCGTGGGTCAACGCCAGTTGATTCAGCGCCAATGGGTGCGTATGCACGTACTGTGAGAGAAATCTGGTCACGACCGCATAAAAATCATGACAGACGCCGCACGAGGAGTTCAATTCCCTTTGGCTAAGAAGCATGTCGGGTGCATCACGTGACTCGATACGCTTCTTTGCACCGCTGGGCAGTTCGGTATATAGCGCATGAGCCATAACTGCTTCGCGTAGGCTATTTGCCGCCGTTCGGACCGCTTCTACCTCCGGACCACTCGCCCCAATACCATCCAACATCACCAAGCGCCGCTCATGACTATGCAGCTCCCATGCCAGAAGCCGCAGTTCTCGCTGCGCGGGAAGTACTGGCTGTAGGCTGATATATGCCAGCGCGTCGAACGCCTCGATTAGTGTGCGCGCAACGGCACAAATTGCGCCAATGTCCCAAAGTTCATGCGAAGGCGAGAGTGTCGGACAGAGCTTTTTCAGGCTTACGCCATGACAAACGAGTTTGGTAAAAATGGTCTCGGCATACGCTAGATGCCTGGCGCCTATGCGGTGGTCCGCCAAGCGATCAGACATAGCGCACGCATAGTCGAGCATCGCATCGTATTCTCCCAACAACTTCGTGTAGCGGTCGGGGGTAGTCGCGACGCTATTCAATGTCGCCACCGTGGCAATCCGATGCGGAAGTCTTCAATGGGCACGCTCAGGCGTGCGCGGCACGCTCAAGTACTTCGCGAGCCGCACGTCCCAATACCTCTTCCGACCATTGATTCACGCTGGCACCTGCAACGGCGGCGGCCACACCGACGGCCGCATGCGTTTCGGGGTTGAGGCGTAGCATCAGTTTTCCAGACGCAGGCTTTTGCGGCGCCCGACCCATGCGGGCGCATTCTTCGAGATAGTGATCGACGGCCGCATGAAAATCTTGCGTCAACTCGGCCACCGTCTCACCGTGAAAGCTGATCTTGTCGGCGATGCCGAGCACGTGCCCGACAAAAATATTGTCGCGGCCGTCGAAGTCGACGCGGGCGTAATAGCCCTTGTACGTCATTGCGTTGGTCATGGCTTTATCCCCAATTCGTTGAACCAGTCGCGCACATCTTCGACCTGATAGCGCTTCGCCTCTTTGCCAGGATGCGGGCGATGCAGGTATCGGCGCGTCCCGTTCAGCTCGAAGGCGATGCGCGACCCGGCGCCTTCGTGAATGCTGCCGCCCAGCGCGACAATCAAAGTTTCGATATCCGCGAACACGATGCCACCCAAAGTCGGCTTCGTGTAGATCGCGGTGAGCGTGCGGGCGTGCTTGGTTTTCATGCCCAAATGATAGCAGATTCTGATATCAAATGCTATCAGAAAATGATATCGTCGGAGCTTTGGACAATTGGGACAGGACGCCGGCTCCGCCGCTGTCTAGCCCGAGTCCGCCGGCCGCTGCCACTCGCGCGCCGCCACAACACGCTACACCGGAATCGACCCGCCACGCAGCCGTATCCCGAGCCGCACGATACCGATCACCGCATTCGACAACCACCTCAGCATGCGCGGCGTGTCGCGCCGGCGGATGTCGAGCAGCAGCACGATCCGCACGTCGTCGCTGTCGTTCCATACCTCGTGCTCGAACGTGTCGTCCCACAGCAGGAAGCGGCCTTCGTCGAGCCGGTATTCGCGGCCGTCGACCTTCAGCACGGCGGCCGGCGTGCCGTCCGCGCGACGGGGCATCGACAACACCAGATAGCCGCGCAGGATCCCGCGAAACGGCCCGCGATGCGGCGGAATGTGCTTGCCCGGCGCGAGGAACGACAGCGACGCGGACAGCACGTCCGGCGACGTCGCGACGATCGACGCGACGGTCGGGCAGCGCGACAGGTTGCGCGGAAACGGCTGCCCGTACGCCTGCATGATGAACATCCGCCAGTCGCGCGCATCGTTGGCCGAGATGTCGTGCTGCTCTCGCATGATCTCGTGGAAGCGCGGAATGCGCGGCAGGTCGCGCGCGACCGCGAGCGCTTCCGCGCGGATCGCGCGCCACGCGTGCACGAAACGGTCGGCGTCGGGGAAGGCGGACGCGTCGAGCACCGCGCCGCCGTCGATGTGACGGTCGTATAGCCGGCGCAGCAGGCCGGCGGCGTAGTCGTAGGCAACGGACATGTTCGAGCGGCGCTCCACGAAGTGCCGTCAGTCTGCCCCAGACGCGCAAGGGGACGGTTACGTCAGGTTACGCCGGCTGACGAATGAATGACAGCGGCCGCGCGCCGCAACGCAAAAAGGGGGCGGCACCGCGTCGTGCGCGCCGATCGTGCGGCGCGGGAATAAACGGCCACGCTCCGTCGTCGTACGGGTGCAGCACGTCGTCTCGTCGACTTCTGAAGGAGTGGAACATGAACACGGATGGATGGATCGTCGCGCTCGTCGCGGCCAGCGCGATCGCGAGTGGGGCGATGCCGGCGCGCGCGCAGTCGCCGATGCGTATGCAGGTCGCGCAGCTCGCGCGCGACGCGGATGGCGTGCAGTCGATGGCGCCGATCAGGCCGATGCCGGAAGCGAACGGCGATACGGCAATCGGCGCTGATGCGGCTGCGGCATCGGAAGCGGGCGGGCCTTCTGCGCTGCCGTCGGGCAAGCGGCCGGCGGCGTGTGTCGGTCCCGAAAGTTTCTGCACGCTTTACTTCGGCAGTTGATGCCGCGCGTGCGCATATGAGGCGCGCATTCCCGAGCGGATGCGCGTCGCGCAAAAACTGAGGAGCTCACGATGAAAACCTTGATCGCCCTCTTGACGACGACGGCTGCCGTCGTCGTTCAGTCCGCCTTCGCGCAGCCGACCGCGCCGTTGACGCGCGCACAGGTACGCGACGAACTGATGCGTCTCGAAGCGGCCGGCTACGATCCGTCGAGAGGCGACGACGGTACGTATCCCGCCGATATTCAGGCGGCCGAGGCGAAGCTCGCGGTTCAGGCGCAGGCCCAGGCCGAGACGCAACGACGGATCGCCGCGTCGGCCGACGACGGTGTCGGCGCGCCCGCACGGATGACGAACTAGCGCGTTCGTGTGTGCGGGCTGCGTATCGGCCGTCGGCATGTCGCGGCCGCGCGCGATGTGCGCGACGCGCATGCGCGTCGCGCCTCGCACCGCGCACCACGGCGCCGAAGCGCCACGCCTTTAGCGCCGTTCGTCGTCGATATAGCTGCGAATCACGTCCGCGAACGATGCATCGCCTTTCAAACCGAGTGCATGCGCGCGCGTTGTGTCCCAGCGGCCGGGCCAGCTGCCGACGATCTTCTCGACGCGCTCGTCCGGCACATGACGGATCCGCTTCACGACTTCGTCGCCGGCCACTTCGCGCAGCGCCGCGATCATCTCGTCGACCGACACCGAAATGCCGGGCAGGTTGATCACGCGCTTGCTGCCGAGCTGCGCGGCATCGAGCTCGCAACCGGCGACGAGCGCGTCGATCGCTGCGCGCGGCGACAGCAGCCACAGCCGCGTCGAACCCGGCACCGGGCAGACGCTTTCCTCGCCGTTCAGCGGCTCGCGAATGATCCCGCTCGCGAACGACGAAGCCGCCGCGTTCGGCCGGCCGGGCCGCACGCTGATGGTCGGCAGGCGCAGCACGCGGCCGTCGACGAACCCGCGTCGCGCGTAGTCGCACAGCAGCAGCTCGGCGATCGCCTTCTGCGTGCCGTACGACGATTGCGGATTCAGCGCGGTATCGTCCTGCACGACGTCCGGCAGCGTGCCGCCGTACACCGCGACCGAGCTCGTGAACACGACACGCGGCCGATGCCCGCGCGCGCGGCACACTTCGAGCAACGTGCGCGACGCATCGAGGTTGATGCGCATGCCGAGATCGAAGTCGGCTTCGGCTTGCCCGCTGACGATCGCCGCGAGATGGAAGATCGCGCCCGTTTGCGCGTCGATCGCGCGCTCGAGCACGGCGCGATCGGCGATGTCGCCGACGATCGACGTCACGCGCGCGTCGCCGAAGTCGCTGCCGGCGACGACGTCGAGCAGCACCAGCTCGTCGAGCTTTTCAGGCCGGCCGTCGGGGCCGGTCAGTTCGCCGCGCTCGAGCAGCTTGCGCGCGAGCCGCTGGCCGAGAAAGCCGGCGCCGCCGGTGATCAGTACTTTCATATTGGTTGCCCTCGCAGGAATACGTCAGATACGCGAATTACAGGTACGGTTTGAGCCAGCCGAGGCCGGCCGACGTGCCGGCCTTCGGCCGATATTCGCAGCCGATCCAGCCGTCGTAGCCGAGCGCGTCGATCAGCTCGAACAGATACGGATAGTTCAGTTCGCCGAGATCCGGTTCGTGCCGCTCGGGCACGCCCGCGATCTGGATGTGGCCGATGCCCGCGAAGTCGCGCTTGAGCTTCATCGCGAGATCGCCTTCGACGATCTGGCAGTGGTAGCAGTCGAACTGCACCTTCAGGTTCGGCGCGCCGACTTCCGCGCGGATCGCATGCGCGTCATCCTGGCGGCTCAGGAAATAGCCGGGCATGTCGCGCTGGTTGATCGGCTCGATCAGCACCGTGATGCCGTGCGCGGCCGCCGCCTGCGCCGCGTGACGCAGATTGGCGACGTACGTGTCGCGATGGCGCGCCCGATCGGCGCCGGGCGCGACGAGGCCGGCCATCACGTGCAGCTTCTTGTTGCCGAGCACGCGCGCGTAGTCGAGCGCACGGTCGATCCCGCGCCGGAACTCGTCCTCGCGGCCCGGCAGCGATGCGATGCCGCGCTCGCCGGCCGCCCAGTCGCCGGGCGGCGCGTTGAACAGTGCCTGCTCGAGGCCGTGCGCGTCGAGGCGCGCGCGGATGTCCTCGGCCGCGAAGTCGTACGGGAACAGGTACTCGACGGCCTTGAAGCCGTCGTACGCGGCGGCGGCGAAGCGTTCGAGGAACGCGTGCTCGTTGTACATCATCGAGAGATTGGCGGCGAAGCGTGGCATGGCAGCGGATCCTGTGAATGAATGGGGCGGGGCGTGACGCCCCGCATCGAACGGTAGCCGATCAGCGGTTCACGAGTTTCGCGGGCGTGAGCCACACGGCGAACGCGCCGATCACGAGCATCGCGGCGAGCACGTACATGCCCGACGACGTGCTGTGCGTGAGGTCTTTCAGATAGCCGATCACGTACGGGCTCGCGAAGCCGGCGAGGTTGCCGACCGAGTTGATGATCGCGATGCCGGCGGCGGCCGCGCTGCCCGCGAGGAACGCGGTGGGCAGCGACCAGAACAGCGGTGCGCAGGTCAGCACGCCGCCCGCCGCGATCGACAGGAACACGATCGACACCGCCGTGTTGTGCGAGTACGACGCGGCGACCGCAAAGCCGGCGGCGCCCATCAGCGCCGGCACGATCAGGTGCCAGCGGCGCTCGCGGCGCTTGTCCGCGCTGTGGCCGAACAGGTTCATCACGACGATCGCGACGACGAACGGAATCGCGGACAGCAGGCCGACCTGCAGCGTGTCGGTGATGCCGGTGGACTTGACGAGCGTCGGCATCCAGAACGTGAGCCCGTACTGGCCGGTGACGAACGCGAAGTAGATCAGCGACATCCACCACATGCGCGGGTCGGCGAACACGGCCTTCAGCGAATGGCCCTGCTTCTGCTGCTCCTGCGGCTGCGCGGCGATCTCGTCTTCGAGGAGCTGCTTTTCGCGCTCGTTCAGCCACTTCGCGCTGCGAATATTGTTGTCGAGATAAAGGATCGTCGCGATGCCGACCAGCACGGCCGGCACGGCTTCGATCATGAACATCCACTGCCAGCCGTGGAAGCCCGAGCCGCCGTGGAACGCCTCCATGATCCAGCCCGACAGCGGGTTGCCGAAGATGCCCGACACCGGAATCGCCGACATGAACACCGCGATGATCTTCGCGCGGCGGTGCGACGGGAACCAGTACGTCAGATAGAGGATCACGCCCGGATAGAAGCCCGCTTCGGCGAGACCGAGCAGGAAGCGCAGCACGTAGAACTGCGTCGGCGTTTTCACGAACGCGAACATGGCGGACAGCAGCCCCCACGTGATCATGATCCGCGCGATCCAGATGCGCGCGCCGATCCGGTGCATCAGCATGTTGCTCGGCAGCTCGAACAGGAAGTAGCCGAGGAAAAAGATGCCGGCGCCGAGGCCGAACACCGTTTCGCTGAAGGCGAGGTCCTGCGACATCTGCAGCTTCGCGAAGCCGACGTTGACGCGATCGAGATACGCGACCACGTAGCAGAGCATCAGGAACGGCACGATGCGCCAGAACACTTTCTTGTAGGTCAGGTCGAGTTCGGCCGGGCTGGCGGCCGCGGCGGGCGAGCGGCCCGCAGCCGCGTCGAGTGCAGTCATCGTCGTCTCCAAAGGTGGCGAGTGCCGGCGGCGCGTACGCTGCCGGTCGTAGGTGTGTGCTGACGGAAGGGCCCGCGCACACGGCGGGCGTGAGATTCGCGTGCTACCAGCGCGCGCCGAACGCGGCGCGCAGTTCGTCGAGCGCCGCATCGGGCAGCGGCTCGGGCTTCGGGTTCGTCATGAGCCACAGCCGCGCGGTTTCCTCGAGTTCTTCGAGCGCGTACGACGCGTGCGACACCGACGGCCCCCACATCACCGGGCCGAGCCGATCGAGCAGGACACCGCGCACGCGGTCGGCGAGCGCCGCGACTTCGGCCGCGACGTCGGGGTCGCCCGGGCGGCGGTAGCGGATCAGCGGAATGTGGCCGACCTTCATCACGTAGTACGGCGTGATCGGCGGCAGCACGTCGCTGTCGCGCCACACGCCCGCGAGCGTCAGCGCGACGAGGTGCGTCGAATGCGTGTGGACGATGCCGTTCGCTTCGGCGTTGCGCGCATAGATGCCGCGATGCAGCGTCAGCGTCTTCGACGGCTTGCCGCCCGACACGGCCTGCCCGTTCAGATCGACCTTCGCGATGTCGTTCGGATCGAGCCGGCCGAGGCACGCATCGGTCGGCGTGATGAGCCAGCCGTCGGGCAGCCGCGCACTGATGTTGCCCGCACTGCCGACCGCATGACCGCGCGCGTACAGGCTCGCGCCGACCACGCAGATTTCTTCGCGCAGCTTCGCTTCGATGCTCATCATGCGGCTCCGTCGAGCGCGCGCAGCGCCTTGTCGAAAAAGTCCACCGCGCCGAAATTGCCGGACTTCAGCGCGAGGCCGAGCGGCTCGGTGTCGATGGTCGCCGTTGCCGGCACGCCCGGATCGATCTGCGCGCCGATCTGCAGCGACTTCACGCCGAGCGCCTGCACGACGGCGCCGGACGTCTCGCCGCCCGCGACGACGAACTTGCGCACGCCGAGTGCGCGCAGGCCGTGCGCGATCGCGGCGAGCGTGCGCTCGACGAGTTCGCCGGCCGCCTCGACGCCGAGCGCCTGCTGCACGGCCATCACTTCGTCGGGCGTCGCGGTCGCGTAGATCAGCACCGGTTCCGGCAGATGCGAACGCGCGAACGCGAGCGCCTGCTCGACGACAGGCTCGCCGCGCGCGGCCGCGAGCGGATCGATGCGGAAGCTCGGCCGCGTGGCGCGCCATGCGGCGACCTGTGCGTTGGTCGCCTTCGATGCGCTGCCGGCGAGCACCGTCGACGTGCCGTCGATGCGCGGGAGCGATGCCGCGTTGTCGCGCGCGGCGAGCTCAGCGGCACGGCGGAAGTTCTCGGGCAGCCCGAGCGCGATGCCGGAGCCGCCGGTGACGAGCGGCAGCGCTGCGCAGGCTTCGCCGAGCACATACAGATCGCGGTCCGACAGCGCGTCGGCGATCGCGATGCGCACGCCGTCGGCGCGCAGCTGCGCGATGCAGGCGCGCACGTCGGCGGCACCGCGCGCGATCGTGTCGTAGCGGATCAGGCCGACCTTCGACGGCGTTTGCCGCTGCAGCACGCGCACGAGATTCGCATCCTTCATCGGCGTGAGCGGATGGTTCTCCATGCCCGATTCGTTGAGCAGCACGTCGCCGACGAACAGGTGGCCGTGATAGATCGTGCGGCCGTTTTCCGGAAACGCGGGGCAGGCGATCGTGAAGCCGCCGCCGGCGGCGTCGAGCAGCGCATCGGCGACGGGGCCGATGTTGCCGGCGTCGGTCGAGTCGAACGTCGAGCAGTATTTGAAGAAGAATTGCCGGCACCCTTGCGCGCGCAACCATTCGTACGCGGCGAGCGACTGCGCGACGGCGTCGGCGGCCGGAATCGTGCGCGACTTCAGCGCGACGACGATCGCATCGGCGTCGATCGATGCCGACTCGGCCGGCACACCGATCGTCTGTACGGTGCGCATGCCGCTTTTGACGAGCATGTTCGCGAGATCGGTCGCGCCGGTGAAATCGTCGGCGATGCAGCCGAGCAGGGGACGGGAAGCGGAAGGGGTCATGGCAAGGCGTGGTTCGAATCAGCGGGCGGGCGGCAGCGTGATGCCGGGAAAAGTCTTGATCACGGCGGAATCGTCCTCGCCGCCGTGACCGGCGCTCGACGCGCTCATGAACATCTGGTGCGCGGTCGCCGACAGCGGCAGCGGGAATTTGCTGCGGCGTGCGGTGTCGAGCACGAGGCCGAGATCCTTCACGAAGATGTCGACGGCCGACAGCGGCGTGTAGTCGCCGTTCAGGATGTGCGGCACGCGGTTCTCGAACATCCACGAATTGCCGGCACTGTGCGTGATCACGTCGTACAGCGCATCGGGATCGACGCCTTCGCGCAGGCCGAGCGCCATCGCTTCGGCGGCGGCCGCGATATGCACGCCGGCCAGCAGCTGGTTGATGATCTTGACCTTCGAGCCGACACCGTGCGTATCGCCGAGACGGTAGACCTTGCCCGCCATCGCGGCGAGCACGTCTTCGCACGCCGCGTATGCGGCGGCGGGGCCGGACGTCATCATCGTCATCTCGCCGGACGCCGCGCGCGCGGCACCGCCCGACACCGGCGCGTCGAGCATCTGCAGGCCGGCCGCCTCGATGCGCGCGCCGAGCGCGACCGCGAAGTCGGGCGCGACGGTCGCGCTCGCGATCACGACGCCGCCCGGCTTCATCGACGCGACCGCGCCGTGTTCGCCGAACAGCACCGTTTCCGTCTGCGCGGCATTGACGACGAGCGTGACGACGACGTCGCACTGCGCGCCGAGTTCGGCCGGCGTCGCGCAGGCGATGCCGCCTTCGGCCGCGAACGCGTGCAGCACCGCTTCACGGACGTCGCATGCGTGCACGCGAAAGCCCGCGCGCAGCAGCGAACGCGCGACGCCGAGGCCCATCGCGCCGAGGCCGATGACTCCAACATTTCGTGACATGGTCAACCTTGATCGATTCGGAACAGATTCGGGAATGCGCCGCGGCGTCAGCAGATGCCGGCTTCCGCGAGACGGCGCGCAGCGTTGTACATGTGCGTGCGCGCCGCGTTGCGCGCGGCCATCGGATCGCGCGAGCGGATCGCGTCGGCGATCGCCGCATGTTCTTCGCGCACCTGCCGTGAGAAGTCCTCGCGCGTGGCTTCGTTGCGGCGCGTGACCTTCACGCCCGCTTCGAGATACTGGTTCAGGAACTGCAGCGTCTTGAGGAAGTACGGGTTGCCCGTGACGGCCGCGATCGTACGGTGGAACGCGACGTCCTCGGCGACGCCGTCGCGCCCCTCGGCGACCGCTTCGTCGATCTTGCGCAGCGCGTCGTCGATGTCGGCCATGTCTTCGTCGCTGTGACGCAGCGCGGCTTCGGCCGCGACTTCGGCTTCGATCGCGCGACGCACCGCGAGCAGATGCGGCAGCGAGCTCGCCTCGACCGCTTCCGCATAGTCGATGCGCAGCGGCCGGATCGCGCCGTGCTGGTTCACGTACACGCCGCTGCCCTGGCGCGGCTCGACGACGCCTTCGTTCTTCAGCCGCGAGATCGCTTCACGAATGACGGTGCGGCTCACGCCGAATTCCTGCGCGAGCACCGCTTCGGTCGGCAGCTTGCCGGTCGCCACGAAGCTGCCGGCTTCGATCTGCTTCAGCAGCTGCTGCGCGACGTGGTCGCTCATCGCACGGGCAGGGATTTTCTCGAACATGACGCGATAGCTTGTAAGGTGATGTGGTCATCATACAAATTTGATCGCGGTGAGGCATCCGGGAATACCCTCGGTCAAAATGCACGAACATCGGCGAAACTGACTGGAACCGGTTCCATTTTGACGCGAACGGCGCGCAATGTGATTGCGCGGCCGCGCCGTCGGAGGCGAGCGGCAGGGAATTGCGCGGCTCGACTGGAGCAGGGAGAACCGGGAGAAGGGCCGCGCTCGGTCAGTCCGTAGCCACTCTGCTGGCGCTCGAGCGGGGGCGCCGGCACACGCGCGGCATGAACGTCTGGTTTTCGCGCTGGCGCAGGCCGATCGTCACGCGCCGACGGACTGCCCGCTCACTCGACTTCGTCGTGAAGCGCGTCGTCCGTCACGCTCGCGGCGGCTGCCGCTTCGTCGCCGCCACGCTCGCGATACGCGGCCGGCGGCACGCCGAACTGCTTGCGGAACTCGCGCCCGAGATGCGACGCGTCGGCGAATCCACAGCTCGACGCGATGTCGGCGACGGTGCGGTCCGAACTGGTCAGCAGCCAGGCGGCCGTGCGCAGCCGCACCTGCTTCGCGAACGCCTGCGGGCTCTTGCCGGTTTCGGCCTTGAACAGCCGCTCGAGCTGCCGCGTCGACAGATCGAGCTTGCATGCGAGTTCCTCGAGCGGCAGCGCGCGCCCGACATGCTGTTCCATCAGAAGAATCGCGCGCTTGACCTTCGGATGCGTCGCGGGCTCGAGGCCCGGCGGATGCGGCTGCGGCGCATTGCCCTTCTGCATCTCGCCGACGAGCAGGATGCGCAGCGCCTTCTGCACGGTCGCGTGCTCGAAGTGGCGCAGCAGAATCGCGGCGGCAACGTCGATCGATGCGCGCCCGCCCGAGCAGGTGATGCGCCGCCGGTCGATCACGAACAGCCGGTCGGCGATCAGCAGATCGGGATCGGCGTTCGGAAAGCGCTCGATGAAATCCCAGTAATGGAACCAGCTCACGCAGGTGCGGTAGCCGTCGAGGACGCCGGCGCGCATCAGCGTAAACACGCCCGTGCAGATCCCGACGATCGTGGCGCCCCGCGCGGCCGCGCGACGGATGAACTCGAGCGTTTCGGGGCCGGCTTGCGGTCCCGAGTGCAGCAGCCCGCCGACGACGACCACGTAATCGAACGGCTCGGCCGCATCGAACGTTTCCCACGGCGTGATCTGGATCCCGCAGCTCGCGCGCACCGGCGCGAGCGTGTCGCCGATCACGCTCCACGCGCAGCGCACGGGCTTGCTGTAGTCGCCGTCGTCGGCGGACAGCCGCAGCATGTCGACGAACCCGGAGAACGCGGTGAGCGTGAAGTTCGGCAGCAGCACGATGCCGAAGCGGATGCGCCGCGGCGCCGGTTCGGCGAGAGGGGAAGCGGGTACGTCGGGTGTCATTGCGGCAAATCTCGTTACGCCGGGCGGGCGGTCTCACGCTGTTCAGGATACGGCAACCGGCGCGCGGCCGCGCGATGCGGACGCGGCCGGACTTGTGGTTTTTCGTCGCGAACCATCGCCAAAACGCACTTTCGGGCCGGGCGGCCGAGCGCTTGGCGGCGCTATCCCACGCCGATGCCGTTTTTGTTCTATCGGCGGATTTTACGCTTTGATGTACTGGCGTCCAACGTCACTTTGCAGTGCCATCCAGAGGAAGCCAGATGAACGTCAGCGTTTTCGACCTGTTCAAGATCGGCATCGGACCGTCCAGTTCGCATACGGTCGGACCGATGATCGCGGCGTGCCGCTTCGCGTCGCACGTGGAGGACGCGAACCTGCTCGGCTTCGTGCGCCGCGTGCGCGTCGAGCTGTACGGCTCGCTCGGCGCCACGGGCAAGGGCCACGGCACCGACAAGGCCGTGCTGCTCGGCCTCGAGGGCCATCTGCCGGACACGATCGATCCGGATCTGATCGAGCCGCGCCTCGCCGCGATCCGCGCCGAGAAGTCGCTGTCGCTGCTCGGCAAGCAGACGATCCGCTTCGATGAGAAGGAGCACATCGGCTTCTACCGGAAGCTGATGACGGGCACGAGCATCGTGCACCCGAACGGCATGCGCTTCCAGGCGTTCGACGAACACGGTCAACTGCTCGTCGAGAAGGAGTATTACTCGATCGGCGGCGGCTTCGTCGTGAACCGCGACGGCGATCGCGTCAACGGCGTGCGCGCGGCGGCCGAGGTGCCGTATCCGTTTCGCACCGGCGACGACCTGATGCGCCAGTGCCGCGAGCACGGGCTGTCGATCGCCGAGCTGATGATGCGCAACGAATGCGCGCTGCGTCCGGAAGACGAAGTGCGTGCGGGGCTGCTCGCGATCTGGCGCACGATGGCCGCCTGCGTCGAGCGCGGCTGCAAGGTCGAGGGCGATCTGCCGGGCCCGATGCGCGTCAAGCGCCGCGCGGCCGAACTGAATGCGCGGCTGCGTGCGCGCTCCGAGGAATCGCTGCGCGATCCGTTGTCGATGCTCGACTGGGTCAACCTCTATGCGATGGCCGTCAACGAGGAGAACGCGGCGGGCGGGCGCGTCGTCACCGCGCCGACCAACGGCGCGGCAGGCGTGATTCCGGCCGTGCTGCACTACTACGTGAAGTTCGTGCCGGGCTCGAACGAGGCGGGCATCGTCGAATTCCTGCTGACCGCCGCGGCGATCGGAATCATCTACAAGGAAACCGCGTCGATCTCCGGCGCGGAAGTCGGTTGCCAGGGCGAAGTCGGCGTCGCATGCTCGATGGCCGCGGCCGCGCTCGCGGCCGTGATGGGCGGCACGCCGGACCAGGTCGAGAACGCCGCCGAAATCGGCATGGAGCACAACCTCGGGATGACCTGCGACCCGGTCGGCGGGCTCGTGCAGATCCCGTGCATCGAGCGCAACGCGATGGGCGCGATCAAGGCGCTGAACGCGTCGCGCATGGCGCTGAAGGGCAACGGTCAGCACTACGTGTCGCTCGACTCGGTCATCAAGACGATGCGCGAGACGGGCGCCGACATGAAGACGAAATACAAGGAAACGTCGCGCGGCGGTCTGGCCGTGAACGTCATCGAATGCTAACGAAGGACCATCAACATGAGCCGCTACTCGATATTCAGCCTGTTCCGCAACGGCCTCTCGTATCACGAGAACTGGGAGAAGCAATGGAAGAGCCCCGAGCCCAAGCGTGAGTACGACGTCGTGATCGTCGGCGGCGGCGGGCACGGGCTCGCGACCGCGTACTACCTCGCGAAGGAGCACGGGATCACGAACGTCGCGATTCTCGAGAAAGGCTGGATCGGCGGCGGCAACACCGCGCGCAACACGACGATCGTGCGCTCGAACTATCTGTGGGACGAATCGGCCGCGCTGTACGAGAAGGCGATGAAGCTCTGGGAAGGGCTGTCGCAGGACCTCAACTACAACGTGATGTTCAGCCAGCGCGGCGTGATGAACCTCGCGCACACGCTGCAGGACGTGCGCGACACCGAGCGCCGCGTGAACGCGAACCGGCTCAACGGCGTCGATGCGGAATTCCTGACGCCCGCACAGGTGAAGGAAATCGAGCCGACGATCAACCTGAACAGCCGCTATCCGGTGCTCGGCGCATCGATCCAGCGTCGCGCGGGCGTCGCGCGTCACGACGCCGTCGCATGGGGCTTCGCGCGCGGCGCGGACCGCGCGGGCGTCGACATCATCCAGAACTGCCAGGTCACCGGCATTCGCCGCGAAGGCGGCGCGGTGGTCGGCGTCGACACGGTCAAGGGCTTCATCAAGGCGAAGAAGGTCGCGGTGGTCGCGGCCGGCAACACGACGACGCTCGCCGACATGGCCGGCGTGCGGCTGCCGATCGAAAGCCATCCGCTGCAGGCGCTCGTGTCCGAGCCGATCAAGCCGGTCGTCAACTCGGTGATCATGTCGAACGCCGTGCACGCGTACATCAGCCAGTCCGACAAGGGCGACCTCGTGATCGGCGCGGGCATCGACCAATACACGGGCTTCGGCCAGCGCGGCAGCTTCCACATCATCGAAGGCACGCTGCAGGCGATCGTCGAAATGTTCCCGGTGTTCTCGCGCGTGCGCATGAACCGTCAGTGGGGCGGCATCGTCGACGTGTCGCCGGACGCCTGCCCGATCATCAGCAAGACCGACGTGAAGGGGCTGTATTTCAACTGCGGCTGGGGGACGGGCGGCTTCAAGGCGACGCCGGGCTCGGGCTGGGTGTTCGCCCATACGATCGCTCGCGACGAACCGCATCCCCTGAACGCGCCGTTCTCGCTCGACCGCTTCTACACCGGCCACCTGATCGACGAACACGGCGCCGCCGCCGTCGCGCACTGAACGAGGAGAAACCAACATGTTGCTGATCGAATGTCCGTGGTGCGGGCCGCGCGCCGAATCCGAGTTCACGTGCGGCGGCGAAGCCGACATCGTGCGCCCGGTCGCGAATGAAACGATGACCGACCGCGAGTGGGGCGAGTACGTGTTCATGCGCGAGAACAAGCGCGGGCTCCACAAGGAGCAATGGCTGCACACGCAGGGCTGCCGCCGCTGGTTCAAGGTCACGCGCGACACCGTCACGTACGAAATCAAGAGCTACGAGAAGTTCGGCGGGGCAACCGCCGGCAACGCACACGAAGAGGGCACGAGCAAATGAGCCAGAAAGACCGCCTCGGCACCGGTGGCCGCATCAATCGCGCGATTCCGCTGACGTTCACGTTCAACGGACGCACGTATCAGGGCTTCCAGGGCGACACGCTCGCGTCCGCACTGCTCGCGAACGGCGTGCACTTCGTTGCGCGCAGCTTCAAGTATCACCGTCCGCGCGGGATCGTGACGGCCGGCGTCGAGGAACCGAATGCCGTCGTGCAGCTCGAGTCGGGCCCGTACACGGTGCCGAATGCGCGCGCGACCGAGATCGAGCTGTATCAGGGGCTCGTCGCGACGAGCGTGAATGCGGAGCCGTCGCTCGAGAACGACAAATACGCGATCAACCAGAAGCTGTCGCGTTTCCTGCCCGCCGGTTTCTACTACAAGACCTTCATGTGGCCGCGCAAGATGTGGCCGAAGTATGAAGAGAAGATCCGCGAGGCGGCCGGCCTCGGCAAGGCGCCCGACACGCTCGACGCCGATCGCTACGACAAGTGCTACGCGCATTGCGACGTGCTCGTGGTCGGCGGTGGCCCGTCGGGTCTCGCCGCTGCGCACGCGGCGGCGACGGCCGGTGCGCGCGTGATGCTCGTCGACGATCAGCGCGAGCTCGGCGGCAGCCTGCTGTCGTGCCGTGCGGAGATCGACGGCAAGCCGGCGCTGCAATGGGTCGAGAAGATCGAGGCCGAGCTGCGCAAGCTGCCGGACGTGACGATCCTGTCGCGCAGCACCGCGTTCGGCTATCAGGATCACAACCTCGTGACGATCACGCAGCGCCTGACCGATCACCTGCCGGTGTCGATGCGCAAGGGCACGCGCGAACTGCTGTGGAAGGTGCGTGCGAAGCGCGTGATTCTCGCGACCGGCGCGCACGAGCGGCCGATCGTATTCGGCAACAACGATCTGCCCGGCGTGATGCTGGCCGGCGCGGTGTCGACCTACATTCATCGCTTCGGCGTGCTGCCGGGGCGCAATGCGGTCGTGTTCACGAACAACGACCGTGCGTACCAGACCGCGCTCGATCTGAAGGCCTGCGGCGCGAAGGTGACGATCGTCGATTCGCGCGCGTCGTCGAACGGCGCGCTGCCGGCCGCCGCGAAGCGGCAGGGCGTGACGGTGATGAGCGGGACGGTCGTGACGGCCGCCTCGGGCAAGTGGCGCGTATCGTCGGTCGACGTCGCGTCCTATACGAACGGCCAGACCGGCGGCAAGCTGCAGACGCTGCCGTGCGACCTCCTCGCGATGTCGGGCGGCTTCAGCCCCGTGCTGCACCTGTTCGCGCAGTCGGGCGGCAAGGCGTGCTGGAGCGACGAGAAGGCGTGCTTCCTGCCCGGCAAGCCGGTGCAGGCCGAGGCGAGCGTCGGCGCGGCCGCCGGCGAGTTCGGGCTGGCGCGCGCACTGCGCCTCGCGCTCGACGCCGGTGCGGAAGCGGCGAAAGCGGCCGGTTTCACGGCCGCGCAGCGCCCGGTGGCGCCGCAGGTTGCCGAAACGGTCGAAGGCGCACTGCAGCCGCTCTGGCTCGTCGGCAGCCGCGAGGCCGCCGCGCGCGGGCCGAAGCAGTTCGTCGACTTCCAGAACGATGTGTCGGCGGCGGACATCCTGCTGGCCGCACGTGAAGGCTTCGAGTCGATCGAGCACGTGAAGCGCTATACCGCGATGGGCTTCGGCACCGATCAGGGCAAGCTCGGCAACATCAACGGGATGGCGATTCTCGCGCAGGCGCTCGGCAAGACGATTCCGGAAACGGGCACGACGACGTTCCGCCCGAACTACACGCCCGTGTCGTTCGGCACGTTCGCGGGCCGCGAGCTCGGCGACTTCCTCGATCCGATCCGCAAGACCTGCGTGCACGAATGGCACGTCGAGCACGGCGCGATGTTCGAGGACGTCGGCAACTGGAAGCGCCCGTGGTACTTCCCGAAGAAGGGCGAGGATCTGCATGCGGCCGTGAAGCGCGAATGTCTCGCGGTGCGCAACAGCGTCGGCATTCTCGATGCCTCGACGCTCGGCAAGATCGACATCCAGGGCCCCGATGCGGTGAAGCTGCTGAACTGGATGTACACGAACCCGTGGAACAAGCTCGAGGTCGGCAAGTGCCGCTACGGGCTGATGCTCGACGAAAACGGCATGGTGTTCGACGACGGCGTGACGGTGCGCCTCGCCGATCAGCACTTCATGATGACGACGACGACGGGCGGCGCCGCGCGCGTGCTCACGTGGCTCGAGCGCTGGCTGCAGACGGAATGGCCCGACATGAAGGTGCGCCTCGCGTCCGTCACCGATCACTGGGCGACGTTCGCGGTGGTCGGCCCGAAGAGCCGCAAGGTCGTGCAGAAGGTCTGCCAGGACATCGACTTCGGCAACGAAGCGTTCCCGTTCATGAGCTACCGGAACGGCACCGTCGCGGGCGTGAAGGCGCGCGTGATGCGGATCAGCTTCTCCGGCGAACTCGCGTACGAAGTCAACGTGCCGGCCAATGCGGGCCGCGCGGTGTGGGAAGCGCTGATGGCGGCGGGCGCCGAGTTCGACATCACGCCGTACGGCACCGAGACGATGCATGTGCTGCGTGCGGAGAAGGGCTACATCATCGTCGGTCAGGACACGGACGGCTCGGTCACGCCGTACGACCTCGGGATGGGCGGGCTCGTCGCGAAGTCGAAGGACTTCCTCGGCAAGCGTTCGCTGTCGCGTTCGGACACGGCGAAGGAAGGCCGCAAGCAGTTCGTCGGCCTGCTGACCGAGGACGAGCAGTTCGTGCTGCCGGAAGGCGCCCAGATCGTCGCGAAGGACACGCAGATTTCGACGGTCGAACCGACGCCGATGATCGGCCACGTGACGTCGAGCTACTACAGCCCGATCCTGAAGCGCTCGATCGCGCTGGCAGTGGTGAAGGGCGGATTGAACAAGATGGGCGAGAGCGTCGTGATTCCGCTGGCCAACGGCAAGCGCGTCACCGCGAAGATCTCGAGCCCGGTTTTCTACGATACGGAAGGGGTGCGCCAGCATGTGGAATGAGACCAGAAACCAGACGCCGGTGGCGGGCACGGGCAGCGTGCGGCTCGAGTCGCCGTTCGTCGGCGCGGCCGACCTGCTGAAAACGCATCAGGCGCGCGCCTCGAAGAAGTTCACGCTGCGCGAGCGGCCGTTCCTCGATCTCGTGAACGTGCGCGGTGAGCTGAGCGATCCGGCGTTCGTCGGCGCGTTCGAGCGCGTGGTCGGCTGCCGGCCGCCGGCCGAGCCGAACACCGTCGCGCGCAGCGCCGACTACGACGTGCTGTGGCTCGGTCCCGACGAATGGCTCGTGCGCTCGAACGGGCCCGTGCAGGCCGGCGTGCTCGAAGCGCAGCTCGCCGAGGCCGTGCAGGGTTCGTATGCGGCGGCGGTCGACGTCGGCAGCGGCTACACGGTCGTCGAGATCGGCGGCGAGCGCGTGCGCGACGTGCTCGCACGCGGCTGCCCGCTCGATCTGCATCCGCGCGTGCTGAAGCCGGGCCAGTGCGCGCAGTCGCACTACTTCAAGGCGTCGATCGTGCTGATCCCGACCGGCGACGCGTCGTACGAGATCGTCGTGCGCCGCAGCTTCGCCGACTATTTCGTGCGCATCATGCTCGACGCCGCGGCGCCGCTCGCATCATGAAGCCGTTCGACGAACCGTTCGCGGCGGTCGACGGACCGCGCCTGCGCGGGCGCGGCTGGAGCGTGTTCGTCGACGAACTGAAGGTGCCCGCGCGCGTCGGCATTCACGCGCACGAGCACGAGGCGCCGCAGCCGATCGTGATCGATGCGCGGCTCGAGTATCGCTGCGAGCCGAGCGAGCAGGGCGAGTGGATCGATTACGACGGCTACTGCGCGCGGATCGCGTCGTATCTCGCGCACAAGCCGCATACGCGCTTGCTCGAGACGCTCGTCGCCGACATCGCGGCACTGTCGTTTCGCGAATGGCCCGCCCTCGAATCGCTGACGCTGTCGGTGCACAAGCCGAAGATCCGGCCGGGCACGAAGCGCGTCGGCGTGTCGCTCGACTGGACGCGCGGCGATTACCTGCGGTGGACGGGCGCGGCCGGGCAGATCTGAGCGCTGGCGGTGCGGGCGGGATTATTCCTGGAATATCGGAATAATCGATGCGACCGACGGGAAGCGGCCCGTTGTTCCTGAAATATCGGAACAATGGGCCGTTCTGCATTGGTGCGCCTGTAATGCCGATATTTTCGTAGGTATGTTGTGGCGTCGCGCCGACAGCGCTTTATCCTTGCCTGCCTGCTCCGTGATTCGCGCGGCGCCCGCTTACGGCTTGCGCGGCGCCGGCGACGAATCGCCGACCGGCACCATGCGCGCCTTCGCATCGCTGCCGGCTTTCGCCTCGTCGGCCGGCTCGAGCACGAAGCGGAACGAATCGACGCGCTGCAGCACCTTCGCCGCATACGCATTCGATCCGCCGTAGCTCTTCAGCGCGGCCTGCACGTTGCCGCCGGCCGCTTTCACATAGCCGGACAGGATGGCCGAGCCGGCCTCGACGTTCGCGTTCGGCTCGGTCAGATCCGTCACGTTGCGCAGCAGCCCGCGATGCGCGGCCGGCACGACCTGCATCAGCCCGGTCGCGCCATGCTGGCCGCGCGCCTTTTCCTGGAAGCGCGATTCGATCGAGATGATCGCGTAGACGAGCGCCGGCGGCAGCGAATATTTCGTCGCGGTCGCGCTGACGATGTCCGCGAGCTTGATCGCCTTTTCCTTCGCGACGCCGAACTTCTTCGTCAGATACGCCGTGATCCGCCGATTGGCTTCGTTCGGCTGATCGGCGGCGGCGAGCGGGTCGGATGCGGGCAGCGCGGTCGATGCGGCCGCAACGTCCGCGGCAGCGGGCGCGGCCGGCGCCGATGCCGGTTGCGCCGACGCCTGGTGCGCGACGCCGAACGAAAGCACGATCAGCCAGAGTAACCGTCGCATGGGCGAATGGGGGAGAACGGAAGGCGCACAGTATATCGGCCAATTCCGTCGCGCATTCGAAGCGGCGCTCGAACGAAAGCGATCTGTAGGTGTGTGACGGGCGGCGCTAAACCGGTTGCATGAACACCCAACGGCGTCCTGACGAATGGTCGCGTCGCGCAACGCGTTATGCACCACGCACCACGCGTTATGCGCTACGCGCGTCGCGCGGCCGCGATGCGCGCCACCGCGCCGATCGCATCGCTGACGAGCACCGCGAGCAGCCCGACGATCACGCCGCCTTGCAGCACGAACGCGGTGTTCGACGTCTGCAGGCCGGCGATGATCACGTCGCCGAGCCCGCGCGCGGCGACCGTCGAGCCGATCGTCGCAGTGCCGAGATTGATCACGACCGCGAGCCGGATGCCGTTGACGATCACCGGAAACGCGAGCGGCAGCTCGACCGACATCAGCCGCTGCCAGCCGCTCATCCCCATTCCACACGCGGCTTCGACGACGTCGCGCGGCACGTCCTCGAGCCCGGCGATCGTGCTTTCGAACACGGGCAGCAGCCCGTACAGCACGAGTGCGATCAGCACGGGCTTCAATCCGAAGCCGACGGCCGGCACCGCGAGCGCGAGCACGGCGACCGGCGGAAAGGTCTGACCGATGTCGACGATGCTGCGTGCGACCGGCAGGAAGTCCGCGCCGAACGGCCGTGTGACGGCGATGCCGGCCGCGACCGCGATCAGCGTGCCGATCGCGCTCGACAGCGCGACCGTACCGAGATGCGCGAGCGTGAGATCGAGCAGGCTTGCGCGATCGTAGATCACCGGAGCGCCGTTGTCGGCGAACGGCGCGAAGCAGCCGTGCAGCCAGGCCGGGCGCAGCAGCAGCACGAGCAGCAGCGCGAGCGCGGCCGCGCGCGCCGCGGGCGCGACGAGCCGGCGCGCCGTGAACGGCCGCGACGCCGACGGCGTACCGCGCAGCGCATCGCGCGCATTCATGCGGGCTTCCTCGCATGCGCGCGGATCGCGTCGAGCGTGATGCGGCGCGACGGACGGCCGTGGCCGTCGTCGACCGGCAGCGCATCGACGCCGCGCCACAGCAGCTCGGAGATCGCATCGCGCAGCGTGCGCGCGGCCTCGATCGGCGCGCCGTCCGCGTGGCCCGCTTCGGCGACAGCGTCGACCGGGGTCAGCGCGAGCAGGCGCAACGGGCGGTCGACGCCCGCGACGAGCTGCTCGACGACACCCTCGGCCGGATTGCCGAGTATGTCGCCCGGCGTCGCGACCTGCAGCAGGCGGCCGCCGTCCATCACGGCGATCGTGTCGCCGAGCTTCAGCGCTTCCTCGATGTCGTGCGTGACGATCACGACCGTGATGCCGAGCCGCCGCTGCAGCGCGAGCAGATCGTCCTGCGCCTTGTTGCGGATGATCGGATCGAGCGCGCCGAACGGTTCGTCCATCAGCAGCATCGCGGGCTCGGCCGCGAGCGCACGCGCGACGCCGACGCGCTGCTGCTGGCCGCCCGACAGTTCGTGCGGCAGCTTGTCGGCGAACTCGGCCGGCGCGAGATGGAACAGCTCGAGCAGTTCGGCGACGCGCGCGCGGATGCGGTCGGGGCGCCAGCCGAGCAGGCGCGGCACGGTCGCGATGTTGCGCGCGACGCTCCAGTGCGGAAACAGGCCGTGCCCCTGAATCACGTAGCCGATGCGCCGCCGCAGCTGCTCGGGCGGCACGCCGGCCGTGTCGGTGCCGTCGATGCGGATCGTGCCGCTCGTCGGTGCGATCAGCCGGTTGATCATCCGCAGCAGCGTCGACTTGCCGCTGCCCGATGCGCCGACGAGCGCGGTGATGGTGCCTTGCTTCATCGTCAGCGAGACGTCGTCGACGGCGACGATGTCGCCGAAGCGTTTGCCGACGCGATCGATTTCGATCATCCGGACCGTCCTTTCGCGAGCGACGTCGCGGCTTCGAAGACGACCGCGGCCGCGAGCGCGAGCGCGATCGTCGGAATCGCGCCGAGCAGCACGAGGTCGGCCGCCGATTGCCCGATTCCCTGGAAGATGAAGGTGCCGAACCCGCCGCCGCCGATCAGCGCGGCGACCGCGGTCAGCCCGATGTTCTGCACGAGCACGACGCGCACGCCGCTCAGGATCACCGGCAGCGCAAGCACGAGGTCGACGCGGAACAGCCGCTGCGCGCGCGTCATGCCCATCGCGCGCGCCGCTTCGGTCACATGCGGCGGCACCTGCGCGAGCCCGACCGCGACGCTCGACGCGATCGGCAGCAGCGAGTAGAGGAACAGCGCGAGCACGGCGGGCGCGACGCCGATGCCGCGCACGCCGAGCGCTGCCGCGAGCGGCACGTGCGCGGCGAGCAGGCCGAGCGGCGCCATCATCAGCCCGTACATCGCGATGCTCGGAATCGTCTGAACGATATTGAGCACCGGCATCACGATTGCACGCACCGGCGCCGCGCGCGCGCATGCGATGCCGAGCGGCAGCCCCGCGACGAGCGCGGCCGCGACCGAGCCGCCCGCGA
Source organism: Burkholderia multivorans ATCC BAA-247 (assembly GCF_000959525.1). Lineage (NCBI taxonomy): Bacteria > Pseudomonadati > Pseudomonadota > Betaproteobacteria > Burkholderiales > Burkholderiaceae > Burkholderia > Burkholderia multivorans. The sequence continues at coordinate 2,125,119 of NZ_CP009831.1, read as the reverse complement.
GCGACAGATGACGGCTTGCCTCGCGCCAGAAGTCGTCGCTGCGCACCGCGTATTCGCGCATCACGGAGAGCCCGTCCCACCAGCCGGTCGCGAGCGGCACCGACACCGCCGCGATCGCGACGACGAGCGCGGCGAGCCTCCGCCACGGACCGAACGCGAGCCGGGCGAGCGCGTCCGCGACGAGCACGGCCCACGCGAACAGCAGCACCCACACGCCGGCCGCCGGCGACACGCGCGCGAGCATGTCGTCGGGTGCGACCGCGTGCGACGTGGCGGCGCCGAGCGCATACGCGAGCGTCGCGAGCCATGTGCAGCCGGCCGCGAGCCGCCACGTCGGGCGGCTCGCCGTCATCGCCCAGAGTGCGCCGACGATCCACAGCGTCGCGAGCGCCGCACCCTGCGCGACCGGCAGCGCCGCGAACACCGACAGCCCGGTGCCGGCCGCGATACGATTCGGCCGCAGCACGACGAACGGCATGCCGAGCACGGCGACGATCGTCAGCAGGCCGATCAGGATGCCGACCTTGTCCGGTGTCACGCGCCGCGCGCAGGCCGCCGCGCGCATCGTCATTTCACGAAGCCCTTCGATTTCAGATAGCTCTTGGCGACGCCGGCCGCTGGCTCGCCGTTGATCTGGATGCGTGCGTTGAGCATCTGCAGCGTCTTCAGATCGAGGCTCGCGAACACGGGCTTCAGATAGTCGGCGATCTGCGGATGCGCTTTCAGCACCGCTTCGCGGATCACCGGCGCCGGTGCATAGACGGGCTGCACGTGCTTGTCGTCGTCGAGCACCGTGAGCCCGCTCGATGCGATCCCGCCGTCGGTGCCGTACACCATCGCGGCGTTCACGCCGTCGGTCTGGTTCGCGGCCGCCTTGATCGTCGCGGCCGTGTCGCCGCCGGACAGCACGACGAGCTGATCGGGTTTCAGCTTGAAGCCGTACGCCTTCTCGAACGACGGCAGCGCCGATGCGCTGTTGACGAATTCCGCCGATGCGGCGAGCTTCACGTTGCCGCCGCCCGCGACCCACTTGCCGAAATCGCTGAAGGTTTTCAGATGCCGCGCCTGCGCGACCGACGACAGCACGGCGACGCCCCACGTGTTGTTGGCGGGCGCCGGCGCGAGCCACACGAGGTGGTTCGCCGCATAGTCGAGCTGCTTCGCGGTGTCGTAGCCTTGGCTCGCGTTCTTCCAGACCGGATCGTCGGCCTTGTTGAAGAAGAAGGCGGCGTTGCCGGTGTATTCGGGGTAGATGTCGATCTCGCCGCTCGTCAGCGCCTTGCGTACGATCGGCGTCGCGCCGAGCGCGATCTTTTCGGTGACGGGAATGCCGTGCGCCTTCAGCACCTGCGCGATCACGTTGCCGAGCAGGTTGCCTTCGGTGTCGATCTTCGACGATACGACGACGGGCGCATCCGCGTGTGCACCGGGTGCGACGACGGATGCGGCGAGTGCGAGGCCCAGGATCCGGGCGGGCAGGGCGAGCTTCATCGTGGCCAATCTCCAGGACGGGGGCGTACGCCGAAACTTACTTGACTGAGCCGGCTTTGGCAAACCGCGCGCGGCCGCGTGGCCCCTGCGCGCGTGGGGACAACCGGCAGCCGGCGCGCGGCCTTGCTACACTGCAAGCCGTTCCCGCCCTGCGGACATCTGCTGCCATGAAACCGGAACTGCTGGTCCTCATTCCGCTGCGCGACGACGCGCAGCGCCGCATTGCCGCGTCGTTCGAGGTGCGCCATGCACCGACTGCCGAGCTGCGCGAACGCACGATCGCCGAGCACGGCGGCACGATCCGCGCGGTGCTGACCAACGGCAGCACGGGGCTCGCCGCGCACGAGATCGATGCACTGCCGCAGGTCACGCTCGTCGGCGCGCTCGGCGCCGGCTACGAGCAGATCGACGTCGCGCATGCCAAGGCGCGCGGGATCGCGGTCGTCACCGGCGCCGGCACCAACGACGACTGCGTCGCCGATCATGCGTTCGCACTGCTGCTCGCCGCGGTACGCGGCATCGTGCGGCTCGATGCGGCGACGCGCGCGGGCGTCTGGCGCGACGCGTTGCCGATGCCGCCGAACGTGTCGGCCAAGCGGCTCGGCATCGTCGGGCTCGGCCGGATCGGCGAGAAATGCGCGCGGCGCGCGGCGGGCTTCGACATCGAGATCGGCTATCACAACCGCGCGGCGAAGCAGGTTCCGTACCGCTACTTCGAACGGCTCGACGCGCTTGCGCAGTGGGCCGATTTTCTGATCGTCGCGACGCCGGGCGGCGCGGGCACGCGCCATCTGATCGACCGCACGGTACTCGATGCGCTGGGCCCGCACGGGTTTCTCGTCAACGTTTCGCGCGGCAGCGTCGTCGATACCGCTGCTTTGGCAGACGCGCTGCGCGAACGGCGCCTCGCGGGCGCGGCGCTCGACGTGTACGAAGGCGAACCCGAACCGCCGCGCGCGCTGACCGCGCTCGACAACGTCGTGCTGACGCCGCACCTCGGCGGCTGGTCGCCCGAGGCGCTCGATCGTTCGGTGCAGCAGTTTCTCGACAACGCCGCGCGGCATTTCGCGGGCGAGCCGCTGCTCACGCCGCTGTGAGTGCGGCCGCCGCCGCGCGCATCACGCATTTTTTTCGTCTACGAAGGAATCCCGATGTCGACGTACATCGCTGAAGTGGAATGGCAGGCCGCCCCCGACGACAAGTTCGTCGACAACCGCTACAGCCGCCGGCACGAATGGCGTTTCGACGGCGGCGTGACGGTGCCTGCGTCGAGCTCGCCGCACGTCGTGCGCGTGCCGTTCTCCGATCCGGCTGCAGTCGACCCGGAAGAGGCGTTCGTCGCCGCGCTGTCGAGCTGTCACATGCTGTGGTTTCTGTCGATCGCCGCGCAGCGGCGCTTCGTCGTGACACGCTATCGCGACGCAGCCGAAGGCACGATGGCGAAAAACGACGCCGGCAAGGAAGTCGTGACGCGCATCGTGCTGAAGCCGGCCGTCACGTTCGGCGGCGAGCGTGCGCCGACCGACGACGAAGTCGCGGCGCTGCATCACGCCGCGCACGACGCCTGCTTTCTCGCGAATTCGGTGCGCACGACGATCGACGTCGAAGGGACGTGGGAACATCGCGCGCAATGAGGGCACCGTAGACGCGCACGCAGGATCGCTCGTGCGATCGTGCGTGCTGCGCCGGTCCTGCCGTGTGTTACACGCGATGGCCGATCGACTCCGTCAGATAGCGCGCGAGTTCGTCGCGCGTAAACGTCGGCTCCTCGATGCCGCTGCCCTGTAGTGCCGCCTGCACGCGGTCGCAGCGCCACCGGTACGTGTCCTGATAGAGCTCGACGGTGGAGCGTCCGTCGTACATCACGTCGCGGAACAGGCTCAGCAGCGGATAGAGCGGCGCGGCCGTGTCGTGCTGCCAGCCGTCGAGCCATTGACGGAACGGCACGGTCTCGAAGCGCAATCCGAAATGCCGTTCGAGGCGCTCGAAGAACTGCCGGAGCGTCAGGTTGTTGTCGTCGGTATGCACGAGGTTGTACTTGTGGCCGAGCGCCGACGGATTGCGCGAAATATGCGCGATCGCACGCGTCATGTAGTCGACTGTCGTCAGCCCTTCGCGCAGATTGCGCAGATCGGGAATCTGCTGCTGATCGATGCAGGTGCGCACGAGCCGGCCCCACCACTGATAGTTCGCGCTGAGCCCCGTGTCGCGATGGAACGTCGCGTAGCCGAGGCGGAACGTCATCAGCGGCAGCCCGCGCGACGCCGCGAGATCGGCCACTTTCTCCATCACCCATTTGCTGCGCACGTAGCCGATGTCCGTCATCACGGCCGGCAGGTTCTGATCGATGTCGTCGTCTTCGGACACCGTCGTCTTGCCGGTGTGCAGATGGCCCCAGCTGTAGACCGAAATCGTCGACAGCAGCATGAGTGCCTTCGGCTGGCCGTCCGCCGCGAACGCGAGCACGCGCTTGAGCCCGTCGACGTTGTCGGTGCGCATGTACGAATACGGCTGAATGAAGTTGACCGCGCTCGCCGAGTGATAGATCACGTCGACGCAGCCCGCCAGCGTGCGGTAATCGGCATCGCTCATGCCGAGCCGCGGCAGCGACAGGTCCGCCGCATGTGCGACCCAGCGCGACGAGTCGGGCAGCGCGACGCGATAGCGCTGCGCCTGTTCGACGATGCGTGCGCGGGCGGATGCGCCATCGGCCGCGCGGACCGTACAGTGCACGACCGCGTCGGTGCGCTCGAGCAGATCGGCCAGCAGATGCACGCCGACGAAGCCCGTCGCGCCCGTCAGCAGGATATGCGCGGGCCGTTCGAGCCGGCGCGTATCGAACGGGCGGAACGACGCGATGCCGTCCGGCAGCGCGATGTCGTCGCGCAGCGCGCGCGCCGGCTCCGCATCGAGCAGCGACTGCCGCTCGTTGAGCCGTGCTTCGAGGCGCTCGCGCAGCGCGGCGCCCGTCGGACACTCGTACACGTCGCGCACGTAGACCTTCATCCGCAACGTTTCGCCGAGGCGACGCACGAACTCCGCGATCAGCAGCGAGTGGCCGCCGATGTCGAAGAAATTGTCGGCCGGCCCGAAATCGGTATGGCCGAGGATCGGTGCGAGCGTCCGCGCGATCGCGGTGTCGATGCGGTCGTCGCGCCAGCCCGCGTGCGATGCGCGCGCCGCGCTGCCGTCGTCGAGTTCGCGCAGCGCGGCCTTGTCGACCTTGCCGTTCAACGTGACGGGAAGCTCGGGCAGCACGACGTAGCGGCGCGGACGCATGTAGTGCGGCAGGCACGCGCGGATCCGCGTGCGGATCGAGCCGATCACGTCGCCGTTCGCGTGCTCCGCGTCGGGCACGACGAACGCGACGATGTCCTTCGCATTCGACGCGTCCTCGACGGCAATCACCGCGCACTTGCGGATGCCGGGCTGCGTCGACAGCACCGATGCGATCTCGCCGAGTTCGACACGGTGGCCGCGGATCTTCAACTGATCGTCCATGCGCCCGAGATACTGGATCGAGCCGTCGGGCAGCCGGCGTCCGAGATCGCCCGTGCGGTACAGCCGCCGCGAGCGATCGTGCGGCAGCGCGACGAACTTGTCGTGCGTGAGCGACGGGTCGTTCAGATAGCCGCGAGCGACGCACGGGCCCGCGATGCAGAGCTCGCCGACCTGGCCGTCGGGCAGCGGCGCGAGTTGCGCGTCGAGCACATGGATCGTCGCGCCGGGCACCGGATGGCCGATCGACGAAGGGCGGCCGAGCGTCGCGCTCGGCACGCGATGCATCGTCGCGAAGATCGTCGTCTCGGTCGGTCCGTAGAAATCGATCAGCGTGTAGGTCGCGCCGTCGGTGTCGACCGGCTGCAGCTTTTCGCCGGCCGTGAACAGGTAGCGCAGCGCCAGATCGCTGCCGCGCGATGCGCGTACGAAGTCGGGCACCATCACGGTCGGGACGAACGCGTGCGTCGTCGCATGGTCGCGATGAAACGCGACGAGTGCATCGGCGTCGGGGCGGATCTCTTCGTCGGGCAACAGCAGCGTCGCGCCGGCCGTCAGCGCGGACCAGATCTCCCACTGCGAGATGTCGAAACTCAGTCCGGCCATCAGCGGCATCCGGCTCGCTGCCGTCACGCCGAACTCGCGGTTGTGCCAGTCGACCAGCCGCGCGACCGCATGATGCTCGATCTCGACGCCCTTCGGCCGGCCGGTCGTGCCCGACGTGAAGATCACGTAGAGCAGATCGTGCGGCGCCGGTGTGCGCAGCTCGCCGTCGGGCGCATCGTCGCCGATCAGCGACGCCACCGCGAGCGGCGCGACGCCCGCGCTCGACGGTTCGGCGGCCGCATTGGCGCGCGCGTGGAGCGCGACGGTCGCACCGCTTTGTTCGTAGATGTGGCGTTTGCGCTCCGCCGGATACGCATCGTCGATCGGAATGTAGGCGGCGCCGGCCTTCAGCACGCCGAGCAGCGCCACGAGGAAATCGGCGGAGCGCACGGCTTCGACCGGAACCAGGCTGCCCGGCGCGACGCCGCGTGCGATCAGCGCCCGCGCGACGCGATTGCTGCGCGCGTCCAGTTCGCCGTAGGTCAGCGACGCATCGCGCGCGAGAATCGCGGTGTGATTCGGCGCTTCTGCGACGCGTGCGGAAAAGGCGTGCAGAACGGTCGATTCGATGGTTTCAATTCCCATGAAAATTCTCCTTTGATACTGCAGTGGGCGAGTTTCAAATACGGATGAAAAATCGTTGGGTAAATAACGCGCAAATGATCGACCAATAGACGATCACTGCATTTCGCGCGATTTTTTCTCGATGACGACGACGGCTTTCCCCGCCGCGATCGCGCGTGCGTCAGCGCGCGGCGCGCGAGCGGCCGCGCCTGGACGAGCAGGCGAGACAACGGCTTGACGGGATGAATCGAAAAAGACGCGGCGGTCTTGATGGCGGACAACGAGCGCGACTAACTCATGTGCGTGGCCCCGAGGCGTTTGCTTGGTCGATGTCGTTTTGAAGCGATGGCGCACAGGCTTTATATGCTTGTTCTCGAAAAAATGCAAACGTAATTCCACTTTTAATTTTTCTTGAATTAAGCGGGGTTTCGTTTCGCTTTTTTTATGGCGCGCCAATGAAAAACGGGCGGCGGCGAATTGCGTTCGCCACCGCCCGTTTCGTTTCGTCTGCCGACGCCTCGTGTGCGCGTTTGCGTCCACGCGCGCGCGCCGTCAGCCGTCGTCGGCCTTCGCCTGCAGATCCTTCAGGCCCTGAATCACGACCAGCAGCGCACGCCCGTGCTCGTCGGAGCCGTCCCATGCGTCGACGATCGCGTCGCGCAGCAGATCGTTGTAGCGGCGCCGCGCAGGAGCGGTATCGAGGCCGTAGAAACTGCATAGCTTATTGAATGGCGCGCTGCGCCGCAGCCGCTGCCCTTTCGACAGCCTCAGACGCGACACCGTGGGCTGGCTGACGCCCGAAAGCCGCGCGATTTCGCTGGACGAGCGCGTATCTGCCAACAGATGGCGCAACAGGTCTTGAACAGGAAAATCATTGTCCGGGGCTTCCATGAGATGCATTATACCTATACAGTTACGGTTGTTGAATGGGCTTGCTGTCTGCAGCGAGCGGCTGTATCCGAGAAAGTCGATGACACTGAAACACCTCCCTCCCACGTTCTGCTGGACGAAGATCGGTACCGAGTCCGGCGACGAACTGCCGACCGTCGTGCTCCGCAAGGAATGGGAGCGCAGGCTCGGCGGCGGGCGCTTTCTGTGGGGCATCAACCAGCCGCTCGGCAGCAGCGCGCAAGTCGCCGCGCATCGCACCGGTTCGCTGCTCGCGCTGTTTTCGCCGGTCGCCTCACGCTCGCGCGGCGGCGAGCGCAAGCGCGAGGACGCATTGCTGTGGAACGCGTGGATCGATGCGAGCGGGCAGGTGCGGCAGCTGCCGCCGCATGCGTTCATCGCGAGCCGTGCAACGCTGCCGTCAGGGCGCCGTCGCGAGCAGCACTACGCGCTCGTCTGCATGTCGTCCACCGCGCTGACGGTCGGCACGCAGCTGCGCGTGTTTCCCGAGCATCTGCGCAGCGTCAGTACCGGCAAGCCGCTCGGCGCTGCGCAAGGCGCGGCCGTCGTCGACTGCGTCGGGCGCGCGAAGGAGCAAACGGGCAAGAGCTATCCGCTCGCGTTGTCGGTTGAACTCGAGGCGCCGTATTTCGTGCGGCTCGCGCAGCCGAGCGTGCTGAAGGCGCGCGATCTCGCGGAGGTCAACAAGGCGACGCGCGCGGGCGACTTCGAGCGTTTCGTGGAGCTCGTCGCGCGCTTGCGCGGCCGTTCGTCGACCGATGCGGTGCGCGGCTTCACACGCGATCTGTTCGACGTGCCGCCGATCGAAACAGCCGCCGCGTATGTCGCGCCCGCGCATGTCGCGCGTTTGCGCACGCGGCCCGTGGCCGATCATGCGCGCGGGTTCACCGGCGATCTGTTCGATCTGTCGCCCGGCGAAGCGTCTGCGTTCGGCGCGCTCGCGCATCCGCGCGTCGGGCGCGCGTGACGCGCGCGTCGGCGGTGTTGCCGGCGCAAGAATTTGTTGCAATCTCGCCGTGGCGATTCGGCGAGCGCAGAGAGACAATCGGGTCGAAGCGCGCCGCGCGGCGGTCGATGCGTCGGCATGCAGCCGCCTATCGGGCGCCGGCCCGCTTCGTCACGCAACCTGAGGGAGAAGTGTCGATGTCGACCCACATCTGTTCACGAGAAGCCCGGGCCGCGCAACGCTTCGTCGAAGCGACGCGCAATGTCGATCAGGCGTTTCGCGCAGTGCGCGGCGAGGGCGATGACGAACGCGCGTCCACCGAATACGCGGCCGCGATGTCGCGGCTCGATCGTGCACTCGACGAACTCGCGCGTGCGCAGGCGTTCTTCGATCACGTCGTGAGCGCGGATGCTGCGCGCCGCAATTGACGCGCGTGTTTTTCCGGGCGTCCGTGCGGCGTGACGCTGTGCGCTCTCGCATATCGGCGCCGCTTCGAATGCGTCGCGCCGCGTTCGAATTCCGCGCGTGAGTCGCGTGCTCCTCGCGTGCGTTTGCAGCGATGAAGTGCGTTTAATTTCGTGCGTATGAAACGAAGCTGCGCTGCCTCGTCGTCTCGCAAGCGCTCGTGGCCGCATGCTACATGGTCGGACGATTTGCTCGCGATGTCTTTCCCCGCCTGAACTGAAGCGCGCGCCGCGAACGCCGCCGTGCGTTCGACCGGTCATTGCCGCATGGTCGGCGCTTCATTCATTCAGTTAGCTCCGCGTCGAAGCCGACGATCCGCGAGCGCCAAACTCCGCCGCCCGTTCGATCCGGATCGCGATGATCGCGATGAGGCAGGCTGGCCTGCTTCGGCCTGATAACGCGACGAACGCATTCGGTGCCGCATCGCCATCGTGCAACCGTGCACGACGCAGGCGTCGCGATCGCGCGCTCGGCGCCTGCGCGCATGCGACCGGTAAGTTTGACGTGACACAGCTATTCGCATGACAAATAAAAACCCATGTGCGAAAATCCGCCAGCGCTTGGGTTACCAAGTGTTACCGATACAGCGAATCGTATCGTCGAATCGGAAAAGATTGCCAGGTTCCCGAAGAAGAGAACCGATCTCCGCCGCGGGAAACGTCCGGACGTCGTAACCGGGCGATACGCGCAATCGAAACACATGTAGCCCGACGAGGGCGCGTCAACCCCTATACATCCAGATGCGAAGAGCCCGGCTGAACGACCCAAAAAAGGTACGTCATCTACCTCAATGGACGCTTCCAGGCAACCCGTGCGCTGGCGGCGCTCGACATCATGCGTCGCATGCGGACGTCCGTCACGAGCGGACGCGTGCGGGGCGGGGCAATCGCTGTGCGATCTCGGTCGAGTAGGTCGCGCGCCGATTGGCGGCGCTCGCCGCTTCATCACGGGCCCGGGTGCGCGCGTGCAGCGGAGGCGTTGCGTCGGCTGCCCGCCGCGTATCGTGCAGCGCGGCGACGCGGTGCGAACGCGACGGCCGGCGCGCCGCGACGCGAGATGCGGACGCATGTCGACGGTCGGCTCATGTGTCGCTCGTGCGCGGCGTGTGCGCTCGTGTGTGAACGCGCGATGGTGCGCATGGACGACGCGCGCTGCGGCGCCCGGCTGCTGATGACAAGGATGACCCACTGATGCGTGTGCTGATAGTCGAAGATGATCCCGTCCATGCGCAGGCTGCGGCGCGCGTCGTCGCGTCGCTCGGCCACGAAGCGGTCGTGGCGGGCGACGGCGAGCACGCGCAGCAGCGGCTGCGCGCCGAGCCGTTCGACCTCGTGATTCTGGACTGGCTGCTGCCGAGGATGAGCGGCTTCGAAGTGCTGTACTGGATTCGCCGCACGCTCGGTACGACGCCTGCCGTGCTGTTCGTGACGAGCAAGTCACTCGACGACGACATCGTGCTCGCGATGGACGCCGGCGCCGACGACTACATCGTGAAGCCGTTTCGTGTCGCCGAATTCGCGAGCCGCGTGAGCGCGCTGCTGATGCGCTCGACGCGCGATGCGGCGCGAACCGGCGCGATCCGCGCCGGCGACTACGTGCTGAACCCGCGCGAGCGCACGATCCTGTTGCGCGGCGAGCCGATCAAGCTCACGCCGAAGGAATTCGATCTCGTCGAATTCTTCTTCAGCAACATCGGCAAGCTGCTGTCGCGCAAGGTCGTCTGTATCAGTACGTGGGGACGCGAACTCGATCCCGACTCGCGCACGCTCGATACGCACATCTACCGGATCCGGCAAAAGCTCGAACTCGGCCCTGAAAACGGCTTGCGGCTCAGTTCCGTCTACACGCACGGATATCGGCTCGAGATCGTATCGTCAGGCCGCGCACACGACAGTGCGGCCGCGCATCGGCCGAGCCTGCAGCCGGCGCTCGCGCGGCCGCTGACCCCGGCGGGATTCGAGTGTGAATGAGTCCGCCCCCTTCGTGCGAGTGCGTGCCGTGAGCGACATATGATGCGCGTCGACGCCGCGCACGGGCCCTCGGGTTTCGTGCGCGAATGCATCGCGATCGCCGCGTTCGTGCTGCTGCTCTGCGTGTCGTTGACCGCGACGGGCGTGCTGCGCCGCGCGGACCTGTTCTTCTTCGACATCGTGCAGCCCTTGCTGCAGCGACCGTCGCCGCACAAGATCGTGCTGATCGCGATCGACGCTGCGAGCGCGAAGGCGCTCGGCGGATGGCCGGTCAAGCGCGCCGATTACGCGGCGCTGATCGACCGGCTGACCGAAGCCGGTGTCGCGGCTGTCGGGCTCGACGTCGCGCTCACGCATCCCGGCAGAATCCTGCCGGCCGGCGACGCGTGGCTTGCCCGCGCGGCCGAGCGCAACGGTCGCGTGGTGCTGCCGGTGGTCGCCGTCGACGAGGACGGGGAGACGAACGCGGTGCCGCCGCTCGCGCCGATCGCGGCGGCCGCATTCGCGGTCGCACACGTGAACGCCGTGCCGGACGCGGATCGCGTATCGCGCAGCTTTTATCTGCGCGAGGGGCCGCCGCATACCGACTACGAGCATATGAGCGTCGCGCTGTTGCGTGCGAGCGGCGTGCCGTTCGCGCGCTGCGGCGAGCGGCCCGAGCACGACATGCTGCGCTGGAGCGGTGCGTGCCGCCGCTATGTGCCGTTTGCTTCGCGTCCGTCGTATCGGACGATCGCTTTCCTCGACGCGCTCGAAGGACGCGTCGCGCCCGGCTTGCTGAAGGACGCGATCGTGCTGATCGGGCCGACCACGAGCACGGCCGACACGCACTTCATCACGCCGGGCAGCGAACCGCGGTCGCGCACCGGTGTCGAGTTCGTCGCGCAGGCGACGTACGCGCTCGCGAGCGGGTCGCTCGTGCGCCGCGCGTCGTGGGGCGGCCAGTTGCTGTTCAGTCTGTCGGTGCTACCGTGGCTGTGCGCGGCGCTCGGCATGCTCGGTCCACGTGCCGCGCTGCTCGCATCGATCGGCACGGCGGTCTTTGCGGGCGGCATGTCGCTGCTGATGCTGAAAACGGCCCATCTGTTCTTCTTTCCGGCGCCGGCGGTGGCCGCCTGCTTGTGCGCGTACGCGTTCAGTGCGTGGCGGCGGCAGGAAGCGCTGCTGCAGTATCTGACGCGCGAAGCCGAGTGTGCGATGGCCGATCCGGGCCTGCCCGGCGACGCGCCGATTTGCCCGAACGCGACCGACCCGTTCCGCCGGCGCGTGCTCGTGATGAGCGCGATGATCGACCGGCTGCGGCGTTCGGCGCGTTTGATTTCCGAGTGGATGAACAGCCTGCCCGAAGCGACGCTCGTCGCATCCGCGTCGGGTGCGGTCATGCTCGCGAACCGCAGGGCGCTCGCGCTCTACGGCGTCGATCCTGAGCGGCGCAGTTCGCCGCGGCCGGCGACGGGCTGCCATGCGGCGCAGATGCTGCGCGAGATGACGGCGTCGGACGACGCAGCGCAGTATGCGCGCCGCGCGCTGCAGACGCTCGCGCAACGCAGCGGCGCCGCGACCGCAAGCGAGCCCGCCGCGCCGATGGACGGCCTCGAGATCGTCGATGCGCGACAGCGCTCGCTGCTGGTCAAATGCGCGATCGTGCCTGCACACGAAGCGGGCGACGCGATGGTGATCTTCCACGTCGCGGACGTCACGCCGATGCGGGCGGCCGAACGCCAGCGCGATGCGGCGCTGCGCTTTCTGTCGCACGACATGCGTTCGCCGCAAGCCGCGATCCTCGCGCTGATCGAGCAGCGTCGTCAGACGCCGGCCGACTTGTCCGAAGCGCAGTTCGCCGATCTCGTCGGTCACTATGCGCGCTGGACGCTCACGCTCGCCGATCAGTTCCTGCTCCTGGCACGCGCGCAGGCGCGCGCATCGAAAGCGACGGAAGTCGACCTCGCGCCGCTGCTCGGCGACGCGGTCGACGACCTGTGGGCGCATGCGAGCGCGAAGCGGGTCAGGATCCGACTGTTCGCCGAACCGGGCATGCTCGTCGTTGCCGATGCGTTGCTGTTGCGCCGCGCGTTCGCGAATCTGATCGACAACGCGGTGCGGTTCAGCCCCGAAGGGGCGACCGTCACCGTATCGGCCGACGAGCGCGACGGACGCTGGTGCGTGAGCGTCGCCGATACGGGCATCGGCATACCGGCCCATCAGCTGCCGAATCTGTTCACCGAGTTCTTCCGTGTCGACGCGCGTGGCGCGACCGCCGGGCATGGCCTCGGGCTCGCGTTCGTCAAGCAGGTGGTCGATGCGCTCGGCGGCGAAATCCACGTCGAAAGTGCGGTCGGACGCGGTTCCGTATTTACCGTGCTGCTGCCTCGCAACGTCGCGCGACGCGACAGTTGAACGCCGGCGCGCGCGCGCCGAAATCACGCATCCGGAATTTTCTTCCGATTCCCCTGTCCACTCGAAAGCGAGTGCATACGTATCGCGTCGCGCAGCGATATAGGGATTTTCCGCGACTTTGAAAAGATCTTACAGTTTAACGCATCGCTCGCGTTATCGAAAATCCATTTGCCGCGCCTCGATTCTGTGGCGAAAAACCATCGCGTTCAGCCGTTCCAGGCGCGCCGGGCGGGCGTGAGAGCGGCCGCAAAGCCGCGCCGTTCCGGTATCGGAGCGCCACCGTTTTCTTTGTTTACATTTCAGTCACAATTGTTCAGATTTGCCTCCTCTCTGGCCGGAATCGGTTTCCCTTATTCTGTGTTTCAGCGGGTTCTTGCCGGTTTCGGTTAATCGAAAATGCCCCAAAAAAGGCATTAAAAATTCGCGCGTCTTAAATCGCGGATTTTTCGCCCGTCGAGTGCGATCGATCGTCTGAAATCGTTTTGCCGCAAGACCTCGTCCCCCGATAAAAAAACAGTTTTCATACGGCTCGACAGACATTCCTCGCACCCCGGCATTCGGGGCTGGCCGGTTTGCGCCAGCACGAACGCGACGCGGATTCACGGAGATTCAGTACGTGCCTGCGTCCGCATCCCGACCGAGTGCGTGAATGGCGCGCGCCGCTTACCGGCAGAAATCTATGAATCGAACTTACCGAACTGTGTGGAACGCGGCACGCGGCGTGATCGTCGCGGTATCCGAACTCGATCGGGCCAACGGCAAGGGGCAGGCCGGCGCCGGCACGACGGTCGCGCTGAAGTCCGCGACGTTGGCTGTGCTGGGCAGCATGGCGATGTGGTCCGGCGGCGCGGCAGCGCAGGTGGCGGTTTCCGGCACGAATTGCCCGGGGACGGCAACAGCGACGACGAGTAATGGCATTGCCATCGGGTGTACGACAACAGCGAGCGGCATCAATTCGGTCGCGGTTGGCGTGAGCGCAGTCGCGAACAATACGGGTGCAATGGCGTTGGGACCCGTCGCGCAGGCGACGGGAACCGGTGCGGTCGCATTAGGCAGTAACTCAATCGCGTCAAGCGGTAATGCGGTTGCGGTCGGCTATCAGTCGACCGCGTCCGGCACGAACTCGATGGCGCTGATGGCGAACGCCAGGGCAAGCGGCACGCAATCCATCTCGATCGGCACGAACAGCGGCTCGTCCGGCGTGACGTCGGTTGCGCTCGGCGCAGGGGCCACGGCATCGGGCGACAATGCGTCGGCGCTCGGCGCATTCGCGAATTCGGTAACTGCAGGCTCGGTCGCGGTCGGTACGGCGACGGCCGGCACGACGGCGCCGAGCGACACCAACAACGTCGCGATCGGCCCGGGCGCATTCGCGTCGGGCGGCGCGGGAGCAGCCACGCACGGGTCGGGTCAGTCGGTCGCGATCGGCGATTCGGCATCGGCCAGCGCGCTGCAGGCGATCGCGTTGGGCGGCAACGCGATCGCGTCGGCGCAGGACGCGTTCGCCGCCGGCGCAGGCGCGATGGCCACGCAGCAAGGTGCGATCGCATTGGGCACCGCGGCCAGCGCGACCGACCAGTATGCGATTGCGCTCGGGTGGCAGAGCGTGGCGACCGGATTCTACGGTGTGGCGATGGGTATCAGCGCGCAGGCGACGGCTGCCAACGCCGTTGCGCTGGGCCCGAACGCGCAGGCGACGAACGCTGCCGCCACGGCGGTCGGCAACGGCGCGAAAGCAAGCGGCAATACGGCACTCGCGATCGGCGGGCAGGCGATCGCGATCGGCGACGGCACCGTCGCGGCGGGCCAGGGTGCGGGTGCGGGCTCGACCACCGCGAATACCGGGTCGGTCGCCGTCGGTCTTGCAACCGGCACGCTCGTCAGCGGCGCGCAGAACACCGCGGTCGGCGGCGGTATCGCGAGCGCGATGCGAGGCGCGGGCTCAGGTGTCACCGGCACCCGCAACGTCGCGATGGGCACAGGCGACGGCACGGTCACGTATAACGGTGCGCTGGCCGCTTCCGCGGGCAACCTCGTATCGGGCAACGACAACGTCGCAATCGGCACGAACGCGGGCATCGGCGTCGCGGCGAGCGGCACCACGTCGATCGGTCTGAATGCGCAGGCGTCGGGCGCCAACGCGATCGCGATGGGTACGGGCGCGCAGGCGTCCGGCGCGAACTCGATCAGCATCGGCACGGGCAACGTCGTGAGCGGCGCGAATTCGGCGGCGATCGGCGATCCGAGCACGATTACCGGCTCGGGTTCGTACTCGCTCGGCAACAACAACACGATCAATTCCAACAACGCGTTCGTCGTGGGCAGCGGTGTGTCCGTGCCCACCGGCTTCGACGGCGCGGTCGTGCTCGGCAATGCGTCGACGGTGTCGTCCGCCGTGCAGACGCCGAACGCGGTCATCGGCGGGAACACGTATACGTTCGCGGGCGGCACGCCGGCGGCCGGCGACGTCGTGAGCGTCGGTTCGGCGACTGCACCGCGTCAGATCCAGAACGTCGCGGCCGGTCAGATCACCGCCGGTTCGACCGACGCGATCAACGGCTCGCAGCTGTATGCGACGAACGTGGCGATCGATTCGCTGTCGACGTCGACGATGTCGGGCATTACGTCGTTGTCGACGGGTCTTAGTTCGACGAACAGCAATGTCGCGTCGCTGTCGACGGGTCTCAGCTCGACGACCAGCAACGTCGCATCGCTGTCGACAGGCCTCAGCTCGACGACCAGCAACGTCGCATCGCTGTCGACAGGCCTCAGCTCGACGAACAGCAATGTCGCGTCGCTGTCGACGGGTCTCAGCTCGACGACCAGCAGCGTCGCATCGCTGTCGACAGGCCTCAGCTCGACGAACAGCAACGTCGCATCGCTGTCGACGGGCCTCAGCTCGACGACCAGCAACGTGGCCTCGCTGTCCACCACCGTCAGTGCGATCACGTCGAACAACAACAATCTCGGCAACAGCACGGCCGGCGCGATCGGCGGCGGCGCGACCTACGACCCGACGACGGGCACGATCTCCGCACCGTCGTACGTCACATACAACACCGACGGCTCGACGACGATCAACAACAACGTCGGCTCCGCCCTCGACAACATCAACGAGCACGGGATCAAGTATTTCCACGCGAACTCGACGGCGCCCGACAGCCAGGCGCTCGGCCTCGACAGCGTCGCGATCGGCCCGAACGCGATCTCGCGCGTGGACGGCAGCATCGCGCTCGGTGCGGGCTCGGTCGCCGATCGCGCAACCGTGCCGGCGTCCGGCATCATGCGCAACGGCAGCGCGTCGATTCCGTTCGACACGACCGATCAGACGCTGCTCGGCGCAGTCTCGGTCGGCGATGCGACGAGCAAGACCTATCGTCAGATCACGAACGTCGCGGACGGCACCGGCCAGCAGGACGCAGTGACCGTGCGGCAGCTGACCGGCGCGCTGCAGTCGTTCGCGGTGACTGGCCAGCTGTACTTCCACGCGAATTCGACGCGTGCCGATTCGCTCGCGGTCGGCGCCGAATCGATCGCGGTCGGCCCGACGACGGTCGTCAACGGCGACAACGGCGTCGGGATCGGCAACGGCGCGATTGTCGATTCGACCGCACCGGGCGGCGTCGCGATCGGTCAGGCGGCCAGCTCCGCGCAGGCCGATGCGATAGCACTCGGCAGCGGCGCGACGGCGACGGGCGCGCAGTCGGTCGCGCAAGGCGCGAACGCGGTGGCGGTCAGCGTCGGCAGCGTTGCGCTCGGCTCGGGCGCGCGCAGCACCGCGACGGACGCACTGGCGCTCGGCGCCGGCGCATCGTCGACGTTCGCGAACAGCGTCGCGCTCGGCGCCGGCTCGCTGACGACGGTCGGCGCGCTGACGAACTACATCGCGTACGGGTTGAGCACGCCGCAATCGTCGGCCGGCGAAGTGAACGTCGGCAATCGTCAGATCACGGGCCTCGCAGCCGGGATGGCGGGCACCGATGCAGTCAACGTGTCGCAGCTCAATGCGGTCGCGGATCAGTTGACGACGCTGATCGATCAGCGCACGTCGAACCTCGGCGGCAGCTACACGACGAACCCGGACGGCTCCAATGTGCCGCCGGGCTCGACGGGGCCCAATTCGTCGGCGGGCGGCTCCGGTGCGGTGGCGTCCGGCTCGAACAGCACGGCGGTCGGCAATAACGCGCTCGCGTCGGGCAACGGCTCGACCGCGATCGGCGTGGGCGCGAGCGCATCGGGCAACAACTCGACGGCGATCGGCAACGGCAGCAACGACGGCGGCCGCTCGAACGTCGTCGCGGTGGGCTCGGCGGATTCGGCGCGTCAGATCGTCAACGTCGCGGCCGGCACGCAGGGCACCGATGCGGTGAACGTGAACCAGTTGAACGCGGGCCTCAGCAACACGCTGTCGCAGGCGAACAGCTACACCGACGGCCAGATCGCGGGCCTGCGCAACAGCCTCGACTCGTATCGCCGCGATGCGGACGGTGGCACGGCGACGGCGATGGCCATCGCGGGGCTGCCGCAGCCGTCCGGCCCGGGCAAGAGCATGGTCGCGATCGCGGGCAGCGTGTATCGCGGGCAGTCGGGGCAGGCGCTCGGCATCTCGACGATTTCGGAGAACAACCACTGGATCTACAAGGCGGCCGTCTCGACGAATACGCGCGGCACGTACGGCGCCGTGGTCGGCGCGGGCTATCAGTGGTAACGCGACGAGGCGAGTCGATGCGAAACATCAAACGGAACAATCAGCGAACCATGAAATTCAAACAGGCCGTGCTGCTTTCGGGGTGCGTCGTGGCTGCCGCCGCGCTGCAGGGATGTGCGACGCCCCATACGCCGCCGCAGTTTCCCGATGCGGCGTCCGCATCGCCCGCGGGCGGCACGTTCGTGAACGTCGCGAATCTGCGCAATGTGAGTACGGGGCTCAACAAGGATCAGCTCTACGATCTGATCGGACCGCCGCAGTTTCATGAGTGGTTCGTCGGCAATCGCGTGTGGAACTACGTGTTCGACTTCCGTCGCAGCGATCAGGTCGTGTCGTGTCAGTACCAGGTGCAGTTCGACCGCAACATGCGCGTGAGCGCGACGTACTGGCGCGACCCGCAATGTGCGGAGTTCGTGCAGCCCTCCGCTGCGCCGGCCGTCGCGCCGGCGGCCGCGGCAGCACCCGCACCGCGCGCGCAGTTCACGATCGCAGGCGAGGCGCTGTTCCCGTTTGCGAAGTCGAGCCTCGACTCGATGCTGCCGGGCGGCCGCGCCGAACTCGACGACGCGATCGCGAAAATCCGCGCGGAACGCGGCACGACGCGCATCGACGTGGTCGGTCACACCGATCGCATCGGCTCGGATCAAAGCAACCGCGCGCTGTCGCGTGCGCGGGCCGAGACGGTCAAGCGCTATCTGGTCGCGCACGGGCTCGACGCCGCACGCATCCGCGCCGAAGGCGCAGGATCGTCGCAGCCTGTGTCGCATTGTCCGTCCGGCGAAACGCCGGCCGTCATCGCCTGCCTGCAGAAGGACCGGCGCGTGACGATTACCGTGTACGGCCAGGACTGACGCTCGCACCGGCATGCGCGCCCGCGCATGCCGGCGATCGATCGCGCGAACCCGTCGCGCAGGCGGCCGTGCGCTACGCGAGCCGCAAATCCCACAACGCGTCGAGCACGTGTTGCGTCGCACGCTCGACGTGTCCGGCACGATGCGCGATGCCGAGCCGTCGCCACAGGCCGGGGCGCAGCGGACGCATCACGATACGCGCGTCGGCTAGCGGCGTCGCAGCCTCATGCGGCAACAGCGCCGCACCGTAACCGGCCGCCACCAGACTCTTGATCGCATCGTTGTAATTCAGCTGAATGCGCGGCGCCGGATGGTGTCCGGCGGCCGCGAACCATTCGGCCGTCAGCCGCGACAGATGCGTCGTCGCATCGTTGAGAACGAGCGGCCGCGCAGCGAGCCATTCGGGCGTCACGCGCGCCGGACAGCGCCAATGCGCCGGCACGAACGCCATCACGGGGTCGCGCCGCCACGGCTTGATCACGAGTCCGGCCACCGGCGGCTGCGGCAGTGCGACGAGCCCGACGTCGAGCGTGCCGTCCACGAGCCGCGACAGCGTTTCCTGTGAAGTCAGCACGGCGATCTGAACGTCGATGGCGGGATGGGGCGCGCGCAGCGCGTCGAGCGCCTGCGGCAGCAGATGCGCGATCACGCCCGTCGACGCGCCGAGGCGCACGCGTCCTTCGAGCCCCGCGACCTGACGCTGAACGTCGTCGAGCGCCTGCTCGGCGTCGGCGAGCAGGCGGCGCGCACGCTCGACCAGCACCGCGCCGATCGACGTCGGCCCGACGTGCCCGCGCTTGCGCGACAGCAGCGGCGCGCCGATGCGCGCTTCGAGTTCGGCGATATGGAGACTGACCGTCGGCGGCGCGAGGTGCAGCGCACGCGCCGCATCGGCGAACGAGCCGCGCTCGGCCACGGCGACCAACGTGCGCAGGCGGTCCAGGCTGATCTCACGCATGGCGATGTCCCGATTCAGAAAAGTTGAATATGTAGGTCATGAAATTCAACTTTTCCTATTCTAGACGTCCGCGCAACATAGGGGCTCGTTTTCAACTGTCACGACCCATAGTCAGCGGAGTCATCCACCATGAGCACGCCCGTAGTCTTCATCGACGGCGACCAAGGCACGACCGGCCTGCAGATTCACGACCGGCTGCGCGGCCGGACCGACATTCGCGTCTTCACGCTGCCCACTGCCGAGCGCAAGGACCCGCGGCGCCGCGCGGAGGCGATCAACGGCTGCGACATCGCGATCCTCTGTTTGCCGGATGACGCCGCGCGCGAGGCCGTGAGCGCCATCGTCAATCCTGCCGTGCGCGTGGTCGATGCGAGCTCCGCGCATCGCACGCAGCCGGGCTGGACGTACGGATTTCCCGAAATGGCGCCGGCGCAGGCCGAGCAGATCGCGAACGCGCGGCGCGTCAGCAACCCGGGCTGCTATCCGACCGGCGCGGTCGGCCTGCTGCGTCCGCTCGTGGAAGCGCGGCTCATTCCCGCCGATTACCCGATCGCCATTCATGCGGTATCCGGCTACTCGGGACGCGGACGCGCGGGCGTGGAGGAACACGAAGGGCCGAGCGCCGCGAACGCGCGTGCCTATCAGGTGTACGGGCTGGCACTCGCGCACAAGCACGCACCGGAGATTCGACGGCACGCGACGCTGGCGCAGCGCCCGATCTTCGTGCCCGCATACGGCGCGTTCCGCCAGGGCATCGTGCTGACGGTGCCGATCGCGGTGCGCCTGCTGGCGCCCGGCGTCGACGGCCCCGCGTTGCACGCGTGCCTCGCACGTCACTATGCGCAGGCCGCGCACGTGCGCGTGCTGCCGCTGGAGGCATCGCGCGCGTCGACCCATCTGGACCCGCAGGCGCTGAACGGCACGAACGACATGCAGTTGAGCGTCTTTCACGACGCGGCGCAGGAGCAGGTGCTGCTCGCTGCGGTGTTCGACAATCTCGGCAAGGGCGCCTCGGGCGCCGCGGTTCAGAACCTGGACCTGATGCTCGCGCGGCAATAGCGGCCGGCCGGGCGTCTAGCGATCGATGCGCGACGGAGCGGCCAGCGTGTTGTCCGGATAGGCGGCCGCGCAGACGGCGCGCACTTCGTCGCGCAGCCAGCGGTGCGCCGGATCGTGATCGAGCCGAGGATGCCAGATCGCCGAAATGTTGAACGCGGGCAACGGCAGCGGCAGTGCGAACGACTGCACGCCGTTCGCGGCCGCGTAGTCGGGCATGAACGTATTGCCGAGACAGGAATGCGGGACGACGGCGAGCAGATCCGAATGACGGACGAGCTGCATCGCGCCGGTATAGGAGGGCACGACGATCGGCACGTTGCGCGGCACGCCGGTCGATTCGAGCTGGGCGCCGATCGGATTGTCCGCCTCGCCGGTACGCGAGATCGTCACGTGGTCGTACGCAAGCCATCGCTGCATGTCGATCTCGCCCGCGGCGAGCAGCGGATGGCCGATCCGGCACAGGCCGACGTAGCGATCCGTGAACAGCACACGCGTGCGGATTTCGGGCGCGGCGGTTTTCACGACGCCGATTTCCAGATCGACGAGCCCGTCGCGCAACGCTTGCGCATTCCAGTCCGGCTTCGGCACGAAGCGCAGCTGTACGCCGGGCGCCGCGTGGCGGACGCGGTTCGTCAGCGCGGCGCCGAGCAGATCGACGAAGCCTTCGCCCGCGCGCAACGTGAAGCGCTGCGCGAGCGTCGCGCTGTCGAACCGGTACGCGGCGCGGCTCAAGACCGATTCCGCTTCGCGCGCGAGGGCGGGAATGCGCCGGCTCAACTGCTCCGCGTAGGGCGTCAGCACGAGCGTTCGGCCTGCCTGCAGCAACAGGCGATCGCCCGTCAGCGCGCGCAGGCGAGCGAGCGTGCGGCTCGTCGCCGATACGCTCAGGTTCAGGCGGCGCGCCGCGCCGGTGACGCTGCGTTCGGTCAGCAACGCATCCAGCGCGGTCAGCAGGTTCAGGTCGACGCGTGACATGCGGCGAGCATAATCGAAAACGCCGCACGGATGGCGTGCGATGCAATCGACGATTGCACGCGGCGCGTCTGGTGCAAACCGGACGCGATCCCGACAATGCATGGTGCCGCTGTCGAAAAGGAGTAGCCCATGCCCGATACCTCTCACCCTCGTCCCACGATCCTGCTCGTCGGCGCGTCGCGCGGCCTCGGTCACGCAATGGCGGCCGAGTTCCTGAAGCGTGGCTGGGACGTCGTAGGCACCGTGCGCGCGGATCGCGGACGCACGCCGCTGCACGCGCTCGCCGAGGCGTACCCGGACCGGCTGCGGATCGAAACGCTCGACATCACGCAGCCCGAGCAGATCCGCGCGCTGGCCGGGCGCCTGTCCGGTCGCGTCTTCGACATCCTGTTCGTCAATGCCGGGACGACGAATCCGGATCCGACGCAGACCATCGGCGAGGTGTCGACCGACGATTTCGTCGAACTGATGATCACGAACGCACTGAGCCCGATGCGCGTGGTCGAGACGCTGGCCGGCCTGGTGCCGCGCGACGGGTTGATCGGTATCATGTCGTCGGGGCAGGGCAGCATCGCCGACAACGAATCGGGCCAGCGCGAGCTCTATCGCGGCAGCAAGGCCGCGCTGAACCAGTTCATGCGCAGCTTCGCGGCGCGTCATGCGCAGACGCCGCTCGCGATGGTGCTGATCGCGCCCGGCTGGGTACGCACCGAGCTCGGCGGGCCGGACGCGCGGCTGTCGATCGACGAAAGCGTGCCGGGCGTCGTCGACGTGCTGCTCGCCAAACGCGGGCGCGCGGGGCTCGAATATCTCGACTATCGTGGTCGAACCGTGCGGTGGTGAGCGGCACGGTTTCCGCAACGCGGACGGGCACGCGTCGTCCGCAGCGACTGCGCTGCCGTCATGCAACTGCCGTGCATGGCCCCGCGATCGACGCCGCGCATCGCGCCGCGCGCATCACGAGCGCCGCACGGCAGCCGCCGACGGATGCGCGTGCATCGCGTACCGGCCACGCTCGAACGATGTCGCGAAGAAGCGCATCTGATAACGGATCGCCTGCGCCCAGTAGTCCCACGTGTGGCCGCCCGCCCGCTCCGCATAGTCGTGCGGCACGCCCAGTGCGACGAGCCGTTCGTGCAGCGTGCGGTTCGAGCCGATGAACGAGTCATCGCGCCCGCAGTCGATCGTCAAGTCGACATGCGTGTGCACGAATGCGCGGGCGCTTTCGACAATCGCGTTGCGGCTCCAGAACGACGGATGGCGGACCGGATCGCCGAACACATGGTCGATGCCCGGTTCGTCCTCGCAGTTGCGCGGGTCGACGGCGCCGCTAATGCTGCCGGCCGCGCCGAACGTGTCGGGCCGGTCGAGCGCGATGCGCAGCGCGCCGAAGCCGCCCATGCTGAGGCCCGTGATCGCCCGCGTGCGCCGCGTCGCCAGCGTGCGGAAATGCGCGTCGACGTAGGACACGACTTCGTCGCCGACGAAGGTTTCGTAGCGGCTGCCCGACTCGAACGGGCTGTCGATGTACCAGCTTTCGTGTCCGCCGTCGGGCATCACCAGAATCACGCGATAGCGGTCGGCGAGTTCGCCGATGCGCGTGTTCGCGGTCCAGTCGGTGTGGTTGCCGCCCGAGCCGTGCAGCAGATAGACGACCGGATAGCGTTCGACGCGGTGCGCACCGCCGCGCAGATAGTCGTCGGGCAGGACGACGGTCGCCGCGAGCGTCGCGCGCATCGCGGCGCTCGGAATCGCGACGGTGCGCGTATGAAACGCGCGTGCGGGGCCGGCCGCTGCGAGCAGCAGAAGCAGCCAGCACACGCGCATCAGCTTCATCGATCGTCGGACTCGTCGCACTTGTCGCATTCGTCGCGTTCACCGGAAAAGCGGGCATTCGGCATCCCGTGCCGAGCGACTCTAGCAACCGGGCCTTTCAACCGAATTTCGGCGAAACATACGGGTTGTCAGGTGCCGGCGAGCGACGTCGGCGCATGCCGCCGGGACCACGTCCTACGGTTTGTGGCGCGCGTCGATCTCGTCGCGCAGCCGCGCTTCCTGCGCCTGCAGCTCGGGCGTGAACGCCGCGCCGAAGTCTTCCGCCTCGAATATCGGACGGATCTCGATCTCCGATTCGCCGGGCATCGGGTTCGGGCAGCGCTTCACCCATTCGACGGCTTCGTCCATCGATTTCACCTGCCACAGCCAGAACCCGGCGACGAGCTCCCTGGTTTCGGCGAACGGACCGTCGATCACGGTCCGGCCTTCGCCGGCAAAGCGCACGCGCTTGCCGCGCGAGCTCGGATGGAGCCCTTCGCCGGCGAGCATCACGCCGGCCTTCACGAGCTCCTCGTTGAACCGTCCCATCGCGGTCAGCAGTTCGGTATCGGGCAGCGCCCCCGTTTCCGAATAGGCCGTGGCCTTCACGATCACCATGACGCGCATTGTCGTTTCTCCTTCGATATGAATGTGGATCGCATGCCGGCCGCGCGTGACGGCGGCTGCGGGCTTGCAATCACACGACGCACGACGCGTCGGGAAATCGACATCGACCGACAAAAAAGCGTGCGCGTCAGGCGCGCGCCCGGAACTGGTATGCTGACCGCCATTACGTCACGCCGGAGGGTGTCATGGCTGCGAAGGTAGTGTCGAAGAAGAAATATCTGAAGATTCTGAACAAGCGTCTGCGCGCGGCGCCCGATGCGCCGGCCGGCGCGTCGTTCGTGTTCTATCCGCCCGGCGCGAAGGCGAAGCACGCGACGGGCGTCGTCTCGAGCGAGCCATGTGCCGCGCATGAACTCGAGACGATGGCGGCGATTCAGCGCAAGGCGGCCGAGGAATTCATCGTCGCCGATGCGTGAGCGGCGGCGGGGCGCGGCGTACCGAGCGTTTTGCGGTTGCTCGGCGCGGGTCGCCCGTCACCTGCTGCAAGGCGCCCGTTGCACGTCGTCCGTTGCACGGGCCCCCAAATCAATGCATGGCGCCGCGTCCGCGTGCCACACGCCGATCACGACACCTTGTCGGCCGTCGCCGGATACCGGCCGCCGGCGCCGCCTTCGTCGCCCGACGCCAGTTCCTCGAGCGCGAGCCCCTTCGTTTCGATGCCGAGCGTCCAGACGGCGAGCGCCGCGGCGGCAAACGACAGCGCACCGAGCGTAAACACGCCGCCCTGGCCGAACACGGGCAGCACGACGCCGACGACGTACGGGCCGATCAGCGAGCCGATCCGGCCGATCGCCGAGGCGAAGCCCGACCCCGTCGCGCGCGCGCCGGTGCCGTACAGCTCGGGCGTATACGTGTACAGCGCGGCCCACATCCCGAACAGGAAGAACTGCATCGCGAGCCCGGTGCCGATCAGCAGCGCCATGCTGCCGCCGTACAGCGCGCTTTGTCCGTACGCGTACGCCATGATGCCGCCGCCGACGAGCGACGCGATGCAGGTCGGCTTGCGTCCCCAGCGCTCGACGAGCCACGCGGCGCACAGAAAGCCCGGCACGCCGCCGAGCGAGATCAGCACCGTATAGAACACCGATTTCGTGACTTCGAAGCCGGCCTGCTGCAGCAGCGCGCCGAGCCACGACGTGAGCCCGTAGAAGCCGAGCAGTGCGAAGAACCACAGCAGCCACACCATCGTCGTGCGGCGGCGATAGGCGCCGCTCCAGATCTCGCGCAGCGCGCCGCGCCCGCGCGCGGCAAGCGGCTCGGCGAGCCGCGACGGCGGCGGC